>NZ_DATFYW010000177.1:0-19747 GCF_035314905.1 Mycobacterium sp. | reverse complement strand
CGACGGCACGTACACGGTTGGCGTCGACATCAGTGGCGGCAGGTGGCACACGGATGGGCGGCGGACCGAGCGCGCATACGACGCACTCGACGGTGTAGTCGCGACGTCGAAGTGCGCGTGGAGGCTCGGCTGGCTCGACGTCAAGTTCGGTGTCCCCAAAATGATTCCGATCGCCAGAAGCGATGATTCAGGGCCGGCTGATGTTGACCTCGGTCCCCCGGGGGCCACGTTCGAAACCCAGGGCTGCAAAGTGTGGTACCAGCGCTAAACCCCTGCCGCTGATCAACGCCGAGACCATCATGCGCAAGCTGCTGGGCGACGCCGAGGAACCCTACGACCTCTTCCACGCCCTTCGCGTCTCGGCGATCTCGTGCGCCGGGGACATCGGGATCGTGCCGTGCACCGACCCGCAGGCACTGCCCGACGTCGCGCGGCTGGCTGATGAGATCGAGGGCTCCTACGGGGAGCTACGCAGTGCGGCGACCGGATGACGAGGACCTAATACCAGTAGCGTCTGCCGGCCACCGGACGACCGACCGCCCCCAAGATCCACAGCACCGCGCCGATGACCAGGAGGATGATGCCGATCGTCCACAGAATCTGGACGTTGAGCACAAAGCCGAGAATGAGCAGGATGACTCCGAGGACGATCACATTTTCTCCTAATCTTCTGGGGCTAGATCTTCTGGGGCTGGCAGGCTCGGACGGTCACTTGTTTGACCGTTTACGCGGGTCGTAAACCTGATGTCGGGCGGTCTGCCGCCGGGTCGCTGGCAATATCTAGGGATGCTGCTCGGCGCCACGAAGGGCGGGGGTGTGAGGCGCAAACGCGTCGTCATCGCGGGACTTGGCGACAGCGGTGTGCTCACCGCGATCCGGCTGTCCCGTTACGCCGACGTCGTCGGGATCTCGGTCAAGCCCGCGTTGGTCAGCGGCCAAGAGCTGGGAGTGCGGCTGAGCCGGCCCAGCGAATGGGCTCGTGACTACTGGATCCCGTTCGAGAGATTCCGCGGCCTGGATCGAGTGCGCACCGTGCACGCCACGCTGACGGGGGTCGACCTTGCGGCGCGAACCGTCCTGGCCCAACGCGGCGACGGCTCGACACTGACCGAGGAGTATGACGCTCTGATCATCTCGACGGGAGTCAGCAACGGCTTCTGGCGGCGGCCGACCTTACAGTCGGCGGCCGATATCGGCGCCGACCTGCGCGACGTGCACGACCGCCTGGCCGACGCGCGATCGGTGATCGTCATCGGCGGCGGTGCCGCAGCGGTCAGCAGCGCCGCCAATCTCGCGACAACCTGGCCGGCCAAGCGGGTCGATCTGTACTTTCCCGGACAGCGCGCCCTGGTCGAGCACCACCCTGCGACATGGGGACGAATCCGGCGCCGGCTGACCGACGCCGGCGTGGTGCTCCACCCCGGGCATCGCGCGGTGGTGGCCGACGGCTTCGCGTGCGACCAGATCACCAGCGAGCCTGTCCGGTGGAGCACCGGACAGATGCCCGCGTCCGCCGATGCGGTGCTCTGGACGATTGGGCGAGTGCGACCCAACACCGACTGGTTGCCGGCTGAGCTCCTCGATGAGCACGGCTTCGTTCGCGTGACGCCGGACCTCCGGGTTCCCCGGCACCCCGGCGTGTTCGCGGTCGGCGACGTCGCGGCGACCGATCCGCTGCGAGCCTCGGCACGCAACAGAGCAGATCGGCTCCTCGCCCACAATGTCCGCGCCGGGTTCGCCGGTCGAGCGCCGCGGACCTACCGCGCGCCCAAGCAGCGCTGGGGTTCGGTGCTCGGTGTGCAGCCGGACGGGCTGGAGGTCTTCGCCCCCAGCGGCCACGCTTTCCGCTTCCCCGCATGGTCGATCGACCGTGTGCTGCAGCCATGGATCGTCCGATGGGGTATCTACCGCGGAGTGCGTCAGCCATACTCTTGACTGATTCCAGAAAAGTAGGCATATTGTTCCGGTGTCCCCGTTCCCGGACTACGCGGAGCAGCTGCGGATGGCTGATCTACGCGTGACCCGACCCCGCATCGCGGTGTTGGAGGCGGTCCAGGCGCATCCGCACGCCGACACGGAGACGATCTTCGGTGCCGTGCGGACCGCCTTACCTGAGGTGTCCCGGCAGACCGTGTACGACGTGCTGAATGCCCTGACCGCCGTGGGTCTGGTGCGGCGGATCCAGCCGTCGGGCTCCGTCGCCCGTTACGAGTCGCGGGTCGGCGACAACCACCACCACCTCGTCTGCCGGGCCTGCGGGGTCATCGCCGACGTCGACTGTGCCGTCGGCGAGGCCCCCTGCCTGATGGCGTCAGAGGACAACGGCTTTCTCCTCGACGAGGCGGAGGTCATCTACTGGGGTCTGTGCCCCGACTGCTCGACATCACAGACGTCGCGATCACACCCGTGATCGCAGCGCGAATCAACCACTCCGGAAGGAATGCCGTGCCCGAGGAACACCCGCCCATCGCAGAGGCGAACACCGAACCCACCGAGGGTGGTTGCCCGGTCATGTCCGGTCAGCTCAACTACCCGGCCGAGGGTGGGAACGCCAACCGTGAATGGTGGCCGAACCAGCTCAACCTGAAGATCCTGCAGAAGAACCCCGCCGTGGCCAATCCCATGGGCGAGGACTTCGACTACGCCACGGCAGTGAAGACCGTCGATGTAGATGCTCTGAAGGCGGACCTCGAGAAGGTCATGACCACCTCGCAGGACTGGTGGCCAGCTGACTTCGGCCACTACGGCCCACTCTTCATCCGGATGGCGTGGCACGCGGCGGGCACCTACCGCGTCGACGACGGCCGCGGGGGTGCCGGGGCCGGCATGCAGCGGTTCGCGCCGCTGAACAGCTGGCCCGACAACGCGAGCCTGGACAAGGCGCGCCGCCTGCTGTGGCCGGTCAAGAAGAAGTACGGCAAGAACCTCTCGTGGGCCGACCTGATCGTCTTCGCCGGCAACTGTGCGCTGGAGTCGATGGGCTTCAAGACTTTCGGCTTCGCGTTCGGCCGGGTGGACCAGTGGGAACCCGAGGAGGACGTCTACTGGGGCCCGGAGCACACCTGGCTCGGCGACAAGCGTTACACCGGCAAACGGGATCTCGAGAACCCACTCGCCGCGGTACAGATGGGTCTGATCTACGTCAACCCCGAGGGACCCAACGGCAACCCGGACCCGCTCGCCGCGGCCGTGGACATCCGAGAGACGTTCGGCCGGATGGCGATGAATGACGTCGAGACTGCCGCGCTGATCGTGGGCGGCCACACCTTCGGCAAGACCCACGGCGCCGGCGACGCCGAGCTGGTCGGCCCCGAGCCCGAGGCCGCTCCGCTGGAGGAGATGGGCCTCGGCTGGAAGAGCGCCTACGGCAGCGGTGTCGGCAAGGACGCGATCACCAGTGGGCTCGAAGGCATTTGGACCAATACCCCGACCAAGTGGGACAACAGCTTCCTCGAGATCCTCTACGGCTATGAGTGGGAACTGAGCAAGAGCCCTGCGGGTGCCCACCAGTGGATTCCGAAGGACGGTGCCGGGGCCGACACCGTGCCCGCCGCCTTCGGATCGTCGAAGACACACCCGACGATGCTGACGACGGACCTCTCGATGCGGCTCGACCCGGTCTACGAACAGATCACTCGCCGCTGGCTGGACCATCCCGAGGAGCTCGCGGACGAGTTCGCCAGGGCATGGTTCAAGCTGATCCACCGAGACATGGGGCCCGTTGCCCGCTACGTCGGGCCCCTGGTTCCCCAGGAGACGCTCCTGTGGCAGGACCCGGTTCCCGCGGTGGAGGGCGACCTCATCGGACCCGACGACATCGCCAGTCTCAAGAGCCAGATCCTGTCGTCGGGTCTGACTGTCGCGCAACTGGTTTCGACCGCTTGGGCGGCGGCGTCGTCGTTCCGCGGCAGCGACAAGCGCGGCGGCGCCAACGGTGGTCGCATCCGCCTGCAGCCGCAGGCCGGCTGGGAGGTCAACCAACCCGACGACCTCGCCCAGGTAGTGCGCGCGCTGGAAGGGATTCAGGAGTCCTTCGACGCTTCCGGAACGAAGGTGTCGTTCGCCGATCTCGTTGTGCTCGGCGGTTGCGCTGCGGTGGAGAAGGCCGCCAAGGACGCCGGATTCGACGTCACCGTGCCCTTCACCCCGGGTCGCACGGATGCCACGCAGGAGATGACCGATATGGAGTCGTTCGCCTACCTCGAGCCGACTGCAGACGGCTTCCGTAACTACCTCGGAAAGGGCAGCGAGCTGGCGGCCGAGTTCAAGCTGATCGACAAGGCGAACCTGCTGACCCTCAGCGCACCGGAGATGACGGTCCTCGTTGGTGGCCTGCGCGTGCTCGGCGCGAACTACAAGCAGTCGCCACTGGGCGTTTTCACCTCGGCTCCCGGGTCGTTGACGAACGACTTCTTCGTGAACCTGCTCGACATGGGCACAAAGTGGGCGCCGACGTCCAAGGACGAGGGCACCTACGAGGGCCGAGACCGAGCAACCGGCGAGCTGAAGTGGACCGGGAGCCGCGTCGACCTGGTGTTCGGTTCGAACTCGCAGCTGCGCGCGATCGCCGAGGTCTACGCCATGGACGACTCGAAGGACAAGTTCGTGCGGGATTTCGTGTCCGCATGGGACAAGGTGATGAACCTCGACCGGTTCGACCTCGCCTGATCGTCCACAACCCCGTGCGGCACCCCGCGAGCTGTGTCAGCTTGCGGGGTGCCATGCGTACCGAACCAATAAGCTGACGGGCATGGAAGGCTGCGTGCCGCAGGTCCCGCTCGCGCTGGCCAACCCCGGCATGAATCGTGGCGTCGGGTTCACGCAGGAGGAGCGACACCGATTGGGATTAACCGGGCGGCTGCCATCCGGGGTGCTCACCCTAGAGCAGCAGGCCGAACGGGTGTGGCGCCAATTACAGAGCATGCCAACCGATTTAGGGCGCAATCTGCTTCTCGACCAACTCCACTACCGCCATGAAATCCTGTATTTCAAGGTGCTCTCCGAGCATCTGAGCGAGCTGATGCCCGTCGTGTACACCCCTACGGTCGGCGAGGCGATCCAGCGGTTCTCCGATGAGTACCGTGGGCAGCGGGGACTGTATCTGTCGATCGATCATCCCGACGAGATCGCCGAATCGTTCCAGACGTTCAGGCTCGCCCCCGACGATGTCGACCTGATCGTGTGCACCGACGCCGAGTCGATCCTGGGCATCGGGGACTGGGGTGTGGGTGGCATCGAGATCTCCGTCGGCAAGCTGGCGCTGTACACCGCCGGCGGCGGTATCGATCCCTCTCGCACGATTGCGGTGTCGCTGGATGTCGGCACCGACAACGAGCAACTGCTGCAGGACCCGTTCTATGTGGGCAATCGCCATGCCCGCCGCCGCGGTGCCGAATACGACGCATTCATCGGCAAATATGTCGAGATCGCGCATCGGCTGTTCCCGCACGCGATGTTGCACTTCGAGGACTTCGGGCCCGCGAACGCTCGAGCGATCCTCGAGAAGTACGCGCGGGATTACTGCATTTTCAACGACGACGTGCAGGGCACCGGCGCGGTGGTGATGGCCGCGCTCTACGCGGGGCTGCAGGTGAGTGGCATCCCGATGAGGGAACAGAAGGTGGTCGTCTTCGGGGCCGGCACCGCCGGGATCGGGATCGCCGATCAGATTCGCGACGCGATGGTGGCCGACGGTGCCACCGTCGAGCGAGCCATGTCGCAGATCTGGCCGATCGACAAGCAGGGCCTGCTCTTCGACGACATGGGCGACCTGCGCGACTTCCAGCTGCCCTACGCGAAGAACCGGCAGCGGCTCGGGGTGGCCCCAGCGGATCGGCCCGGTCTTGTCGAGGCCATCAAGCTGGCCGCACCGACGGTCCTGATCGGCTGTTCAACGGTGCGTGGAGCGTTCAACCGGAACGTCATCGAGGCGATGACGGCGTCGACCGAACGACCCCTGATCTTCCCGATCTCCAACCCCACCTCGCGGATGGAGGCCATGCCCGCCGACATTCTCGCCTGGTCCGACGGGAAAGCGCTGGTCGCCACGGGTTCTCCGGTCCCACCGGTGCAGTACAACGCCACCACCTACGCGGTCGGTCAGGCCAACAACGCGCTGGTGTTCCCCGGAATCGGCCTAGGCGTCATCATCGCCGGGGCAAAGCACGTGACCAGGAGAATGCTCGATGCGGCCGCCAAAGCCGTTGCCCGACAGGCTGACCCGTGGGCACCCAGCGCCGGGTTGCTGCCCGACGTGAAGAACCTGCGGGCCGTCTCGGCGGTGGTCGCCGAAGCCGTCTACCACGCCGCCGTCGAGGACGGCGTGGCCAGCAGGAAACACGAGAGTGTTGTCCAAGCCATCCTCGACACGATGTGGGTGCCCGAATACAACTGAGCTCCTGTTCTCATTCGTGCTCTCAGACCGGTATAGCTCGTGCGACGCCCCGGACGACCCGGAGCCGTCCGTCGGCGAGGGCGAGGGTGAGGTTCTCGGCTTTCACCGCAAAGTCCGAGACGAAGGCGTGCAATCCCAGCGGGTTGGGCGGCAGGTTCAGCAGCGCCCGCATCGTCGCGGCGGCCTGCTCGGTGAGATCGCTCCAGTGGTCGAACACAAACCCGGAGGACTCGACGGCAGCGCGCAGCTCGCCGGAAGTGGCCAGGTGGCTGAGTTCGGGCCGGTCGGCCCACGGGAGTGGATAGCCGAGTTGGCCGCGATCACCAAGGGTGATGTCCCACACGGCGAGCCGGCCCCCGCAAACCAGGACCCGGCGCGCCTCCCGGTAAAGGCGGTCCTTTTCGGCCACGTTCATCTGTACGTGCTGGCTGAAAACGACCTGGAAGGTGGCGTCGGCGAAGGGCAGTGCGGTCACATCGGCCTGCCGAACGGAAATGAGCTCGTCCAACCCGACAAGTCGATTGAGCCAACGGGCCGTTTCGCAGTACTCGTCGGTCAGGTCGACGGCGGTAACCCTGCACCGGCACCGGTCGGCGACGAAGCGGGCGGTACCGCCGATCCCGCTGCCGGCATCGAGCACCTCGTCTTCGGTCGTGATCCCGAGCAGGTCCACCAGTTGGCTGGTGGCGTAACGGCCCATCGTGTGAAAGTCCTCAAGCAGCCCGAGGTCTGCCGGCCCAAGGTGGTCGAGGCCCAGTCCGGCGGCAACGAGGGCGCGCTCGATGTTGCGCCGAGACGCGCCCGTTGAGTACTGAGCATCGGTCTGGGTGTCGTTCATGTGCGCTCCTTGCGGATCGGGGAGCCCGCCGCTCATGCCGACGCCCGGCCGGCGCGGTTCGCGCCGAACCAATCATCGGATGGTGCGGCGTGCTCGTTTCGCCAGACCGCGGACTGGCCGGAAAGTCGGGGATGCGCCGGCCGGGGATGTTGCTGGCGCCGCTCGAACCTGTCCAGGCGATGCATCGGCACGAGTCCGATCAACATGAACTCCCAGATCTGGCGGATGAGATTGCCTGCGCTGCGCCGGGAGTCCGGGCCGGTGGTGTAGCGGCGTGCGATCGTCAGAAAGTCTTCGGGTTCGACACCGGCGACGTCACGGACATGGGTCGTCGGTCCGCCAACCTCCGAGGTTCGCAGGGAGTACCCGGGCAGGTAGTGGCGCAAACTGGACTCGAAGAACAGGTCGGCCCCGATCCGCTTGGCGCTCAACCGTACAGCTCGCATGAACACCCACGGGGGAATGTCGATGTGGCGCACCCGTCGGCCCAATGCCGCACCGAGTGCTTCGGCGATATCCGCCGCGGACAACATCGTCGGCCCGGTCGGGCGGTAGGCCCGACCGTCGTGTCGGTGCGGGTCAAGCAGTGCGCCCACCGCAACTCGCGCGATGTCCTCGTTGGAGGGAGGCGCATTGCGGCCCGCGCCAGTCGGCATCGGCAACACTCCCAGCTGGGCCGCGATGGGGACCAGCTGCCGGGTCGCCAGAGAAGGATGCTCCGGGCTCGCCAGCCACTGCCCCAAGGCCACCACCGCGTCCACCCCTGAACGGCGCGCAGCCACGGCAAAAGCGACCGAGCTGTCGAGTGCGTGGGGGTGGTACGGGGGATTGAAGTACAGCCGGTCCACCCCGTCCACCGCGGCCTGGACCTGTTGGATGTCAAACATATCGGCGACGACGACCTCAGCCCCCAAGGCCCGCAGACGGGCGCTGCGCGCGTCGTCACGATGCACCAACGCCCTGGTCGTCACACCCCTCTCCAACAGCTGGGCGGCGACCGCGCCGCCGATCCTGCCCGTTGCGCCGGTCACCAACACCCGAGTGGTTGCCATCGGAGTCCCCTTCATCGTTGATTGTTTGTTGAACACGAAGTATGTTTCGGAACATCGTGTTCAATCCAACTGACGGCGCGGTACTTCCGTCAACAACCAATGGAGGCGCGATGTCCAGTACCGAACACGGCCGACAAGTTGTCCGGAAATCTGGAGCTTCTGCCGCGGCGCCGGATCGGCGGGTCAGGCGAACCCGCAAGCTGCTCCATGACGCGTTCCTTTCCCTTGTCATCGAGAAGGGCTACGAGAAGACCACCATCCAGGACATCCTCGATCGTGCCGACGTCGGCCGGTCCACGTTCTATGTCCATTACCGGGACAAGGAAGCGCTGCTGACGGCGAGTTTCGACGGGATACGCGATCAGCTCGAGAGTGAATTCGCCGACATCACCGCCACGGGCCCCATCGACGTCGGTCTGCCCGCGGCCCTGCTCTTCGAACACGCCTACCGAAATCAGCGCGTGTACCGCGCCCTTTGTGGCCGACAAGGCGGGGCGCTGGTCCAGCGCTACCTGCGTCGGATGATCGGCGACCTATTGCGAAAGCGTCTGCGGCCGCAGTTCACGCAGGCCGGCACCGAAGTGCCCGCCGACATCGCGGCCGAGTTCTATACCTCGGCTGCGCTGGGCGTGCTGGTGTGGTGGATCGACCACGACTTCTGTGGTGACCACGCCTGGCTGACCCGGGTCTACCGCAACCTCGCCGCGGCTGACCGGTGGGCATCTGAGGATGCGTGACGCCGTAGCCTGACGGACGTGGCCGACCTTCATCCCGGCATCGCCGTCCTCGCCCCCCTGGTTGGCACCTGGGCAGGCCGGGGCGCGGGCGAATACCCGACAATTCAGCCGTTCGGCTATTTCGAGGAAATCACCTTCGGTCATGTCGGCAAGCCGTTCCTGCGCTACGGTCAGCGGACGAAGGCCAGCGACGACGGCCGCGCACTGCACGCAGAGACCGGCTACGTCCGGGTGCCGTCGGCGGGGCGGGTCGAGCTGGTTGTGGCGCACCCGACCGGCATAACCGAGATCTCGGAGGGAACGCTGTCGGTCAGCGAAACCACGGTGGAGATGGAGCTGAACGCAACCGCGATCGGTCGCACGGCGTCAGCGAAAAGCGTTACGGCCCTGAGCCGCTCGATCCGCATCGACGGGGACGAACTGACCTACACGCTTCGAATGGGCGCGGTGGGTCAACCCTTGCAACACCACCTCGCCGCGACTTTGCATCGGAGGCACGGATGACGGACGACGGCAGAATCCGCATCCCGGCCGACGTCGACGCCGTGACCTTTGCGGGACAGGAAGACGATCCCGGGAGCTCCGGGCTGGACCCCGCGGCCGTCGAGCGGATCTGGCAGGCGACGCGGCACTGGTACCGGGCGGGAATGCACCCGGCGATCCAGTTGTGCCTGCGCCACCACGGCAGGGTCGTGCTCAACCGGGCGATCGGGCACGGCTGGGGCAACGGACCCACCGATCCGGCCGACGCCGAAAAGGTCCCGGTCAGCACGGAAACGCCGTTCTGCGTGTACTCCGCGGCCAAGGCGATCACGACGACCGTCGTCCACATGCTCGTTGAACGTGGATGTTTCTCGCTCGACGATCGCGTGTGCGACTACCTACCCAGCTACGCCAGTCACGGCAAAGACCGCACGACGATCCGGCACGTGATGACCCACAGCGCAGGTGTGCCCTTCCCCACCGGCCCGAGACCCGACCTCAAGCGCATGGACGACAGCGAGTACGCCCGCGAAATGCTCGGCGAATTGAAGCCGCTCTACCGGCCGGGACTGGTGCACATCTACCATGCGCTGACGTGGGGCCCACTGACCCGGGAAATCGTTTCGGCCGCCACCGGCAAGAACATTCGCGACATACTTGCCACCGAGATCCTCGACCCGCTCGGCTTCCGGTGGACGAACTACGGCGTGGCGGCGGAGGACGTCCCGCTGGTCGCTCCGAGTCACGCCACGGGAAAGCCATTGCCCGCGCCCATCGCGGCAGGCTTCCGCAAGGCGATCGGCGGAACGTTGCATCAGATCATTCCGTTCACGAACACCCTCCCGTTCCTCACGGGTGTGGTGCCCTCGTCCAATACCGTGTCGACGGCATACGAACTGTCGCGCTTCGCCGAAATGCTGCGCCGCGGTGGTGAGCTCGACGGCGTGCGAGTCATGCGACCGGAGACGCTGCGCGCCGCGGTGACCGAATGCCGGCGCTTGCGACCGGATCTCGCGAGCGGGCTCGCGCCGCTTCGCTGGGGTACCGGGTACATGCTGGGTTCAAAGCGGTTCGGACCGTTCGGGCGCAATGCCCCCGCCGCGTTCGGTCATACCGGATTGGTCAACGTCGCCGTGTGGGCCGACCCCGAGCGCGGGCTCGCGGCGGGGCTCATCAGCAGCGGCAAACCCGGCAGGCATCGCGAGGCCAACCGCTACCCCGCTCTCATGGACCGCATCGCCGCCGAAATCCCCCGCGTTGCTTAGAGGGTGTCGTCAAGCTCGCCGAGCCTGTCGGTCAGGCGCAGGTTCTCCGAATAGTCAACCGGGCATGAGATGACCGACACCCCGTCGTCGTCCAGCGCGGCCTTCAGGGTGGGCAGCAACTCGTCGGCGGCGTTGATCCGATACCCCCTGGCGCCGAAACTTCCCGCGTAGGCCACCACATCGGGGTTGGTGAACCGGACGTAGTAGTGATCGCCGAGCTCGAGGTCCATCTTCCACTCGATGAGCCCGTAGCCGCCGTCCTCCCAGATCAGCACCACCAAGGGAATTCGCTCGCGCACCGCGGTCTCGATCTCCTGCGAATTCATCAAGAACGCACCGTCGCCCATCACCGCCAACACCCTCGCATCAGGCCGGGCCAGCCGGACGCCGAGTGCGCCGGGCAGTGCAAAGGCCATGGTGGACAGGCCGTTCGAGATCAGGCAGGTATTGCGCTCATAGGTCGGATACAGCCGGCCCATCCACATCTTCACCGCACCGGTATCGACCAGCACCACGTCGCCGCGGCCGAGCGCGGCGCGGGTGTCGGCCACGATCCGCTGTGGTGCCATCGGGAACCGCGAATCTGATTGCCCGTGGGCGAATTCCGCGGCGAGCAGCCCCGCGCCCGGCGCAGCGGGGTCCGATTTGTGGCGATGGCCCGCCAGCGCATCGGTCAGCGCGTCCAACGACGCGCTGATGTCGCCGTGGATCCCCACATCGACCGAGTAGTGCGCATCGACCTCGGCGGGGAAACGATGCACGTGGATGATCTTCTTGTCGCCGTTCGGATTGATCCGGACCGGGTCGAACTCCTGCAGCTCGTAGCCGACCGCGATGATCACGTCGGCGTTGTCGAACCCGAAATTGACGTAATCGTGGCGCATGAACCCGATCGTGCCGATGCTGTTGGGATGGTCGTCGGGCATGACGCCCTTGCCGTGGAAGGTGTTGGCGACCGGCACCCCGAGGGCTTCGGAGAATCGGATCAGCGCCGCGGCCGCGTCGGCCCGGGCCGCGCCGTGCCCGGCCAGCACCACCGGCCGCTGCGCGTCACGCAGAACCGCGGCAGCCCGCTGCACCTGGCTGGGTGAGGGCGCCTCCGGGCGCACCACATTGCGGGGCAACGGCGCGAGGTCGTAATCGGCCTCGTCGGCGTCGATGTGCTCCGGTACGGCCAGATACACCGCGGCGGGGCGTTCGGTCTCGGCAACCTTGAACGCCTTGCGGAACATCTCCGGTATCGCCCGCGATGTCGGGATGCCGTCGGCCCAGCGGGTGATGGGGCGAAACATCGCCACCAGGTTGACGTACTGATGCGATTCCTTGTACTCGCGGTCCTGGCCCACCTGGGCGGAGATCGCCACCAGCGGGGTGCTGTTGGTGGTCGCATCGGCCACCCCGAGCTGCATGTTGATCGCGCCCGGCCCCAGCGTGGCCGACACCACCCCCGCCCGCCCGGTCACGCGGCCGTACATCTCGGCCATGAACGCCGCGCCCTGTTCGTGGCGGGTCAGCACATAGCGGATGCCCGATTCGGCCAGCGCCTGAACGAAGTGGATGTTCTCCTCGCCCGGGATCCCGAACACCACCGAAACACCCTCGGATTCCAGACACTTGACCATCAATTGCGCGGCCGTGGTCATCTCGGGCCCCCTCCGCCGGCGGATGGATGTAGCGGCCCCTCCGGACCGCCCACTGAAATGTTACGGCCAGGAAAACTTTCTTCCCGCCGGGTCTGATTCTCCGGCCTTCGCTTGTCGTTATCTGTGAGGGGCCAAGGCGAGGAGGTCCGAAATGGAACGGCACAGCAACGGCAGGCTCATCGGCGCAGCGGGCCCGGATGATTACTCGCCGCGGATCCTCTGGTCGTTGTCGTGGACGCTGGCCTTGCTGGCGGTCCTGGCGATCGGCCTGGCGTGGGTGTTCGACCTGCCAATTTGAACGTGACTTTGGTCACATGTGTCTGAAATGGCCGCGGGTGGGACGTCTTTATTCATGACAGCTGAACGGGAGGTTTGCGGATGAAGAGGTCACCCGCCGCCGCGGGCGTGCTGCGGCGGACTCTGGCCGCGGTCATCGACCTCGGTGTCGTCGTCGCGACCCTTTATGCGCTTCAGGCGGCGGTCGCGCTGAGCGTGGTCGGGACCTGGCCCGGTTCGTTGATGCGGGGCAGCGACCAGACCGTGCGGGAGGGCGCGGTCAGCCTCGTGGTGGCAGTGGCGTACTCGGCGGAATGCTGGTCACGATCGGGACGCACGGCCGGTGGCGCGGCACTGGGCGTGCGGGTGGTGGCCCGCGACGGTCTGCCGCTGCGCCCGGCCGAGGCCATCATGCGCGCCGCCGCGTGTCTGATATTCCCGGTCGGGTTGTTTTCGGCCGCGGTGGACCGGCAACGGCGGTCGTTGCAGGACATGGCTTTTGGCAGCCGGGTCATCTGCGAGCGCCCGCGCCCGTCGATGGCCCAACCCGTGGGGTGAGGCAGTAACAGGCGCGGTTGGCGTGCGGGACGCCATCGCCCTCGACGGCCCCTAACGGCCTCTGCGGCCGCGCCACCCGCCCAGTGCGATCGCGATCCCGATCACCGCGATGATCGGACCAAGGATCGACCAGGTTGTGGTGTTGGTCATCGGGCTGCCCGACACCGCCCCGAATCCCTGCAGCGCAAACAGCAACCCGGCCAGCGTGACGAGCGCGCCGACGACGACGATGGCAACGCGCACGCCTTCGACAGTAACCGGGCGACCGGGTTGAACGCTGCCGGGGGGGCGACCACTCGTCGTTCGGCCAACGCCGAGATTGACCTCAGCGACGGATGCCCGGCGTGTCTCGTCGCTGAGGTCAAAGTCGGCGCCGGCTACCACGTGTCGACGAAGCGCCGACGTTCGAAACGGTGTCGGCGGGCGGTGGCCGCGGCCAGCGTGGCCGCGATCAGCGGGCGTGTCTCGGCGGGGTCGATGACGTCGTCGATCTCGAACAGCTGAGCCGCGTTGAGGGCCTTGGCGTTCTCCTGCGCGGCGGCCGTGGCCTGGCGTACGCGCTCTTCACGCGCGTCATCGTCCGCGATGGCCCCGAGCTCCTTGCGCAGCCCCAGGCGGACGGCGCCCTCGAGGCCCATCGGGCCGAGGTGAGCGCCCGGCCATGCCACCGTGAGCAGCGGCTCGTGCAGGCTGCCGCCGGTCATTGCCTGCGCGCCGAGGCCGTAGCCGCGGCGCAGCACGACCGCGACAAGCGGAACGCGCAGCGCGGCACCCGCGACGAGGAGGCGGGAGGCCCGGCGCACCAGCGCCTCGGCCTCGGCCGCCGGGCCGACCATGTAGCCGGGGCAGTCGATGAGCGAGACGACTGGAAGACCGAAGGCGTCGCAGAGCTGCAAGAAGCGTGCCGCCTTGTCCGATGCGGCGGCCGTGATCGCGCCTGCCATGACCCGGGTGTTGTTGGCGATGACGCCGACCGCGCGGCCTTGGATCCGGGCCAGCGCGGTCACCATCTCCGGCGCGAAGCGCTCCCGCAGGAACGTCACCGAACCCTCGTCGGCAAGCGTCTGGATGATCGGGGCGACGTGGTAGGCGAGGCGCGAACGCTCGGGAACGAGGGTGCGTAAACGTGTTTGGTCAGCCGCGGTGCCGGGAGCGGTCGAGCCTTGGAAATAGCCGAGTAGGCGCCTGGTCACCGCGACCGCCCGGGCCTCGCCGGCAACGACGACATCGACCACCCCATTGGGCGCTTGCATCGAGATCGGGCCCACCTCGTCCGGGTGGACCTCGCCCAGGCCGCCGCCGGCGATCATCGCCGGCCCACCCATGCCGATCGAGGCGTCCTCGGTGGCGACGATCAGGTCGGAGCAGCCCGCGATGACGGCGTTGCCCGCAAAGCAACGGCCTTTGACGATCGCGATCCGCGGCACCAACCCGGAGAGCCCCGCCCACAGCTTGAACGCGCGAGCATCGAGTGCCGACACGACGGGATAGTCGGTGTCGCCCGGTCGCCCCCCACCACCTTCGGCGAAGAAGACGGTGGGCAACTGCATCCGCTCGATCAGCTCGAAGAGCCGGTCCTTCTTGCGGTGACCCAGCGTTCCCTGCGTGCCGGCCAGCACGGTGTAGTCGTAGGACAGCACCGCGCAGGCGCTGCGCTCGTCGCCGAAGAGGTCACCGTTGATCCGCGCCGTGCCGGCCACCAGCCCGTCGGCGGGTGTGCGCGCGATCAACTCGGCGACGTCGCGGCGATGGCGCTGGGCGGCGATGGCGAAGCGCCCATATTCGACGAACGAGCCCGCATCGACCAGATCGGCGATGTTCTCGCGGGCCGTGCGTGCGTTTCCGGCGTGCCGCCGCGCGACCGCCTCGGGGCGCGCCGCGTCCTCGGTGAGCGCACGCCGCCGCAGTAACTCGGCGTGATCGCCGCGGATGGGCTCGTCACGCGCCGGGGTGTTCGATTCTGACATCGTCGTGGCTCCTTCGTCGCGTGATGCCGGGCGTTCGCCCGCTGATTATGGGCAGGACACCTGCCGATGGCACCGTGGCGGTGTGCCGGTCGAACCGCAGTCGAGTCGAGCAGGGCCGGCGGAGCGGTTCCACCGGTGCTGTGCGGAGGCCATCGCCCGCCTGCCGTTTGGGCTGGATTCTGTTGTGGCACCGACCTTCCTGGGCTTCGTGGTGATCAACGGCTGCACGTTCGGCCTGGATCTGCTGGTGATCACCATGCTGCACGGCGGCCTGGGAGCACCGCTGCCGATCGCGGTGACGGTCGGCTACGCGCTCGCCTTCGCGGTGAGCTACCTCCTGAACCGGACCCTGAACTTCCGCTCGCACGCCGAGGTGGGACCGCAGGTCGCGGTGTACGTTGCGGTGGTCGCGGTGAACTACCTGCTGTTCATCCTCGGCGTTTCCAGTGCCCTGTCGGTTCTCGGCGTGCAGTACCACCTCGCGCGGATCGCGGCCGGCGCCGGTGAGGCGATCTACATGTACTGCGCGATGCGGTGGTTGGTGTTCGGGCGCTGACCCCGGCCGCACAGGCCTGTTCGCCCTGTCTGTGGCGTCGTCACGAGAGTCGCGCCAGACATCACCCGCGGCTACGATCGCCGAACCCGGGCGGGGGCGCACCGGCACAGTCGGGGTCGACCTCGACCGCGTAAGACGTTATCGACGCGATCTTGTCGCCGGAGAACTCGAACGTGTTGCAGCGGGCGACCGCGGTGACGCCGTCGGGTCCGCTGTAGCGGTCAAAGGAGTCCACCGCCACAACGCCATCGCCAACCGCGGTGATGCAGCGGTCCCGGCTGATCGTGGTGCCTTTCAGGCTTTCCAGGGTGTCGCGGCAGGTGCGAATGACCGCATCGGCCCCCTCGAGGACCATGTAACCCACCACCGTCCAACGCACGTCATCGGCGAGATGTGGAAACACCTCATCGAATCGGTGTTCGGAGAACGCTCGGCCGACCGCACCCGGATCGAACACCTCACCCATCGGTCGGCGCGCTCGTGCCCGACACGGCGGACGCGATGCGCCGCCACTGCTCGCGGGGGAACTTCGTGTGATCTGAGGTCAGGACCTGGATGCAAACATGGTCGGCGCCGGCGGCGAGGTGCTGGTTCACCCTGCGCATGACGGCGTCCTCGCCGCCCCACGCGATGATCCCGTCGAAGAGTCGGTCGCTGACTGACGTGAGGTCCTCGGAGGTGAAGCCGGAACGCAGCAGGTTGTTGGCGTAATTCGGGAGTGCCGTATACGCGCGGAGCCACCGGGACCCGATCGCGCGTGCTTCATCTTCATCTTCGGTGAGGATGACGGTCTGTTCCGGCAGCAGTAGCGGACCCTGACCCAGCACCTCCCGTGCGCTACGCGTGTGGTCAGGTGTGACCAGGTACGGATGTGCGCCGCCGGCGCGGGTTTTCGACAAGGTCAACATCTTGGGGCCAAGCGCGGCGAGTACACGGTGGCCGACGGGGACGGGATGCTCGGCGGCATCCAGGGCGTCGAGGAATGAGCGCGTCGCGGCCAGCGGCTTGCGGTATCGGCCGGGCTCAGACGCGTCGATCAGTGGCGCGTGGCTCACTCCGATGCCCAGAAGAAAGCGGTCCCCATGAGCCGCGGACAACGACGCGAACGAGGCGGCCACGGCCGAGGGCGTGTGCATCCAAAGGTTCAGGATGCCGGTCGCGACGACCACCCGTCTGGTTGACGCCAGCAAATTCTCGACAGCGTCGAACACAGGCCCGCCGACGTCGGGAATCCACAGCGCCCGGAAACCCAGTTCCTCCAACTCCGCGGCGGCCTCCGCGGATTCGGCGGGATCTCCATACCGAAGCTGTGCACTCCACACGCCCACGCCCGAAAGCTCCATGCACTTGTTCCTTCCACCCGCCGCACGCACACCATTTCACAAGCCCCCGCGGACCCCAAGGTGTCACGCTCCGCTGGGGTGGATCGTCACGAGCTGCGCAGGCAGGATTCGGGCATTTACGGCGGGAGGGTGGAGGTATTCCGCAACATGATCGCCCAGAACGCGCTCGGACTCGGCCGTCCCGCGACCACGGCCCCCCACGGGTAAGGTGAGCTCGCGGTCTGCCGTAGCTCTGGTGGCTATCGACGGTGTGGGTGAAGTGATGCGACGACTCGGTGCATTCCTCGTCGCCGCGGTGTGGCGCTCGGCGGTGGCCGCGGCGACCGTCTCCGCCGTGCCGGGGTGCAGCTACTTCGCCTCGGAAGTTCCGGTGAAGGCCGTGCACAGCGCACCCCACGCGGGTGCAGTCGTGGCAGACGCGGGCAGGTATCCGACCACCCCCGGCCCACCACCCGGGAGGGCCGGCACCGACTCCTACGGCCGAGTTCTCGAAGGCCTCCGGATGGCGGAATACGTCGTGGTGCCCAGCCAGGTCGATCCGGCGCTGACCCGCGCCATCCCGCAGAACACCAACACACTTCGGACCGGTGACGAGTTACCAGATCCACTGGACGCGGACGACAAGCAGAACTTTGTGGTGGGGTTCTCCACCGCTCGCAGTTCCGCCGCGGATCAGGTCCTGCTCAACATCGTGCTGCGTTTCACCAGCGCGGCCGCAGCGGCGGACGTGGCCCAGGACACGGCGGACCTGCACGCGCGGACCGCGCAGCGGGCCACTATCCCGATTCCCCGACACAGCGCGACCCTGGCCTTCGGCTCCGAGACCGCTCAGGGCGCGGAGTTGCACAGCATCACCGCCCACGGCCCGTATGTGTTCTTGCAGTACGCGCGCTCCAAGCAGGGGGTCCGGGGCGCGGTAACGCTCGTGTCGGGGACACTCGACCTCCAGGAGCCCCTGATCGATCAGTTCGTTCCCGATGACCCGTCGCGCTTTGCGGACCTGTCCACCGACGACACCGGGCTATTGCGCCGTACATTGCCGCTGGCGCCCCAGGACGCGGACCTGCCGGCTCGCGGGTGGGACCTCCAACCCAGGGCGGCCCTGCACTTCCAGGAAGACTCCGCCAAGGCGGCGCCTCTGTTCGCCGTGACGGGAGTCGTGGCGGTAGCGGCCGGGAAGAGCACGGTATACGAGGCGGCTGATCGATTCGGCGCGGAACGACTGGCCGAGCGGCTCGCCGCCGACCGGCGCGGCGACGGCTATCGACCCGCCGCGGCGGTGAGTGAGGTACCGGCGGCTCGCTGCTTCGGCGGAGGCCGCGACGACGACGCCTCACCGCGGAATTTCTACTGCGCCGGCTCGGCCGGCCGGTACGCCTATGAGATCTTTTCGAGCGATCAGGTCGATGCGCACCGACAGGTGGCGGCGCAGTACCGCTTACTGACGGAAACCGATCAAACCTGGTAGCCGGGGATGGCGCCCACCGCGTCGGCGTCCCGGTAATTGATTCCGGAGAACTCGACGGCAATCTGTACCTGCCCATCGGGAAGGAAGCGGTCGTCGACGCCTTCGTGATGGACGGTGGCGTTTCCCTCGTTGTCTTCGCGCGCGACAAGCGCGTTGACATCGGTCATCGGATGCCTGCCTTTCGGGTGCGGTTTCCCCCGGCCGCTGAATCTTGCCCCTCGCGGAGGAGGTTGGCGAAGGCTTCGGCGGCCGCGTCCACGGCGGCGGCGTCGTCGGTGGCCACCAGGTCGAGCAGCAGGCCACGGATGACGGCCAGGCCGAGCCGGACCTGAGCAGGGTCCACCGATGCACCGGTGTTCGCGGCGGCCGCGGCCAGCCAGCCGTCCACCGCGCCCGGCACCATACGGGCGAAGGGCTGCTCACCGGCGACGCCGCGCGCGTAGCACTCGAAAAAGAGGCGTTCAAAGGGGCGCAACTCGGGACGCCGCACGTCTGCCCACATCACGGAGAACCCGGCGGCAGGGTCGGTAGGCAGGTCGGAGAGGATGCCCATCTGCCGACGCTCCACCTCCTCGACGATCGCCAGGAGCAGCTCGCTGCGTGACCCGAAGTGGTGCAGCAGCATGCGGTGGCTGGTGCCGAGCGCGTCGGCCACGTCGCGCAGCGAGCGGTCGCCGATGCCGCGTGCAGCGAATTCCCCGATGAGCGCGGCAAGGAGCTCCCGGCGCCGTTCGACGTCAGGAGGTCGGGCCATGAAGGCTGTGCAGGTGCTCGCTTCTGGCCTTGAGGCCCCGCGCCTCCCACTGCAGGTAGCGCTTGGTCATCCGGACCATGAGCCGGCCCACGAGCGCGCCGATCAAGCCCCTCTGGTCGATCTCCTGGTGGACCCGCGTGCGGTGCTCGTCGATGGGGATGACCTGGTGGCGCGCGAGCGCCAACCCACCGGGCGAGCGCTGCACCCAGGTCCACGAGGCACCGTCGGCCAGCTCGGTGACCTCCCAGACGAGCCTGGGCATCCGGGGCTGCGAGATCGCGAAGCGCCGGCCCACGCCCAGGCCGGGACCGTCGAGCGCGTCAACGCGGGTGACCGATGCCGTCCACTCCGGCCAGCGCCCGACGTCGCTGAAGACCTCCCACACCAACGGCGCCGGGGCGTCGATCTCGACA
>NZ_DATFYW010000176.1:0-4046 GCF_035314905.1 Mycobacterium sp. | reverse complement strand
GAGTTCGACGCGGCCGGCAACTTCTCCTTCGAGCTGGGACCGACGCCCGACGCGGCCGTGCTGATGACCCGCGACTACCAGGCCGACCCACTGACCGGCCGGCCCGTCACCTGGCGCATCGAGGCGCTCGACGAGCCCGATCCGGTGCGACACGGGGACGCCGAAACCGCGGTGGCCCTGCGGGCCTGCGCCGCCTGGCTGCGGACGATGTTCGCGATCGTGCCGCTTGCCGTGGGCGTGCGGGTCGATGACGCGCACGCGCTCGGACACGAAATCGCGCACGCCGCAAACGAGTTCGCCGACCCCTATCAGGTACCGGACGCCAACTTCGGCTGGTCTGCGCGTGACGCCTGCTATGCATACGGCAGTTTCGTGCTCGAGGACGATGAGGCGCTCGTGGTCACGCACCGGCCGCCCGCGTGCAGGTTCTGGAACCTGGTGGTGTGGAACCAGTTCATGGCCACTCACTGCGTCGCCGACGCACGCAGCTCGATCAACGGCCACACCGCGGTACCCAACGCCGACAGCTCGGTGACGATCGTCATTTCCCGCGGGATGACGACGCATCCGAACTCGCTGACGACGCTCGACTATCCCCGCGGCAATCTCGCCTTCCGGTGGTTCCTGGCCGACGAGGTCCCGGCCCGGCCGCGGGTGCGGTTGGTGAAGGTGTCCGAGGCGCCGACGAACGTGGACTGAAAACTTGTTCACCGCACCTGACGCTGCGTCAACCCACGATCGGCAGGCGGCGCTTTCGGGCGAGCCGCTCGAGCGCGGTCTGCATGACCGAGCGGATGTGCCCGTCGACCTCCTCGATGTCGGGGTCATCGCCGAACGTGGCAGCGATGTCGATCGGCGGCAGCACCTCCGTGACGATCTTGGTAGGCAGCGGCATGTTGATCGGCAGCAGAACGCTGAGCCCGAATGGGAAACCGAAGGCGATCGGCAGGATGTCGGATCGGGCCAGCTTGTGCTCGAGCTTGGCGAGCCGAAGCCGCCGCGACAGCCACCTGCCACGGCTCAGGTAGAGCTGGCTTTCCTGTGCCCCGATGGACACCGCCGGAACGATCGGCACTCCGGCCTCGATGGCCGTGGTCACATAGCCGGTTCGGCCGCCGAAGGCAACGACGTTCTCCCACACGGTCGGCCGGTAGACGTCGTAATCCCCGCCGGGGAAGACGAGCACAACGCCGCGGCTCGCCAGCGCCTTGGCGGCGTTCTCGCGGGTCGCGGGGATTATGCCGGTGCGCTTCAAGAACTCCGCGGCCGGTCCCCGGAAGAGCATGTCGTGACCCAGCGTGTAAAGAGGGCGTCGGTAGCCGAAGGTGTCGTAATAGTCGACAGCAAACACCGACATGTCCGGCGTCACGATGCCGCCGGAATGATTCGACACCACCAGCGACGCGCCGGGCGGCACGTTCCCCAGACCCCTCACTTCTGAGCGGAAGTACCGCTTCACGATGGGCCTGGTCATACCGACCACAAGCTCGGTCAGGCCGGCGTCCCACTTGTCGGTGTCGGTGGTGTGCGCACTCGTGGCGTCGTTCATTGCTGTTCCTGCTGGCGTAGCAGCCGTGACGGTGTCTGTCGTATCGCATGCGGTGCGCGGCCCACTAGGGCCTAACAGCAGCAGTATGTCGTGACCTTGTTCTCTGAGCGGCGGACCCGGTATCAGCGGGCGATGCCGCAGGACAAATCACTGGTTGTACAGCGCCGACAACAGGTCGGCGAAGTTGTCGACGACTACCTTTCGGCGCACTTTCAGGCTCGGCGTCAGATCGCCGGCCTCGATGGACAATTCGCGGTCGATGATAGCGAATTTCTTGATCTGCTCCCAGCGGTTGAGGTGTGTGTTGAGCGTGTCGATGTAGCCGCCGATGAGGTCGTGGGTGCGCTCATCGCGCGCGATCTCGGTGAAGGATTTGTTCGCCAGGCCGTGGCTTGCCGCCCATTCGTTGATGGCTTCACTGTCCAGGCCGACCAGGGCGACACAGTACGGCCGGCCCTCGCCGTAGACGATGAATTCACCGATGTAGGGGCAGATTCCCTTGAATGTGGCCGCGATCGCCGACGGTGCCACGTACTTGCCCTGCGCGGTTTTGAACAAGTCCTTCTTGCGGTCGGTGATCCGGAGGAAGCCGTCGGCGTCGATCTCACCGATATCGCCGGTGTGAAACCAGCCCTCCTGCTCGAGCGCCTCGGCGGTGGCGTCGGGTAGGTCGTGGTAGCCGCTCATCACCCCGGGGCCGCGAAGCAGGATTTCACCGTCGTCGGCGATGTTGACCTCGGTGTCCGGGAACGGCCACCCCGCGGTGCCGAACCGATAGGCGTCGGGGCGGTTGAGGAACGACGCCGCCGCGGTCTCGGTCAGCCCGTAGCCCTCCAGCACGACGATGCCGGCCGCGTCGAACCATCGCGCCACGTCACGGTCCAGGGCCGCGGCCCCCGAGACGAAGAACCGCAGCCGACCGCCGAACCGTTCCCGGATGGTGGAAAACACCAGCCTGTTGGCCAGACGGTACCGAGCCGAAAGCGACGGCGAGGGCTTGCGGCCGGCCTGTCGCGCCGCGGACATCTCCAACCCGACCGCGATCGCCCAATCGAAGATCCGCTTCTTGAGACCCCCTTCCTTGGCGATCATTTCTTCGATGCGGGCATGCGCCTTTTCGAAGATCCGCGGCACTGCTCCCATGAAAGTCGGATGCAGTTCGGCGAGGTTTTCGACGATCTTGTCGACCCGTCCGTCGATCGCGGTCGCGAAGCCGACCTGCAGCGGCAGCGACAGCATCACCTTGCCGAAGGAATGAGCCAACGGCAGCCACAGGAAGTTCAGGTCGTCGGGCCTGAGGATGTTCAATGCGTCGATGGCCGCGGCGGTGTAGGTCCACGCGCCGTGGGTCAGCCGCACCCCCTTGGGCCTGCCGGTCGTGCCGGAGGTGTAGAGGATGGTGGCCAGCTGCTTAGGACCGATGGTGCGGATTCGTTCCTCGATGACATCGGCGGCGTCGGCGAGCTGCTGTTTGCCCAGCTGCTCCAGCTCGCCGAGGGTGATCACCCAGTCGCCGTCTCCCTTGCCGTCGATGATCACGACCCGTTGCACATCGGGCAGCTCGGCCCGGAGCTCGAGGAGCTTGTCAACCTGGGTCTGGTCCTCGGCGACGACCACGCGGCTACCCGAGTTGGCGACGATGTAGGCGACGTCGCGGGCGTTGGTCGTCGGATAGACCGTGGTGGTGGCGGCGCCCGCGCACATCACCGCGTAGTCGACGAGCACCCATTCGTAACGGGTCGAGGACGCCAGCGCGACGCGGTCCTCCGGGGCGATCCCCAGGGCGATGAGCCCTGCGCTGATGTGGCGCACACGCTCATCCACCTGGCGCCAGGTCACGCTCACCCAGGTGTCATGGTCGCGGAACCGGAAAGCCTCGGCGTGCGGGGTGGCGGCGACACGGTCGACAAACATCTGCGCCACCGACGGCGCCCGTCGCTGGACCTTGCCGATGTCAACCCTGCCGAGCACGTCTTTCATGGTCGCAGTGTAGGAAGCGCAGCACCCGTCAGGAGCGCTTTTCGCCGGCGTACCCGGACCGGCCGATGCTCCGCTGGCTCGGACGTAGGCGACATCCTCCAAACTGCAAACAGGCTCCGGCGGCTGCCCTCGCCCGCGCAAAAGTGCCATCGTCCGTCCCCGGTTCCGGCCAGGTCAACGATGCTCGAAACGGCTCACCGTCACTTGCGTCGTCCGTTCGGCCGGCGTACGTAGCTGCGGTCGTCAGGCGGAGGTCCACGCCGGTTAGGCAACAGGGGTGTCGAGCCAGACGGCGTGTGAACTGCGGGAGCTGCGCCGCAAGAACCGTGAGCTGGAGGCCACGATCGTTATCTTGGGTGGGATGGGCTGTTCTGCTGGTTGACCAGGATGTTTGCGTCGTGGACGGTGTCCGTGACGGGGATGCTGGCGATGCGGTTGGCGCGGAGCTGCCCGTGTAGGTGAGCGATCTGGTCGCGGAGTCGACGGTTGTCGTTGTCGAGTTCGCGGATGCGTTCGT
>NZ_DATFYW010000175.1:0-21148 GCF_035314905.1 Mycobacterium sp. | reverse complement strand
CACGGCCGGCGGGAAGCTCGGGCAGCCCGTACGGCCAGCTGCCGGCGTGAGCCGACCCGTAGAACCGCTGCCACGCGTCGGCGTCGGTGAGCCGGAAGTCCGCCCCGCAGTCGATGATCAGCGTGTCGGGTTCGAGTTCCTCGGCCAGCGCGGCCGAATGGCCGTGCGGGAGGGCCAGGAAGACGACGTCGTGGCCGGCGAGCACACGCGGATCGGTGGTTTGAAGGACCCGCGATGCCAGCGGCAGCAGGTGTGGGTGGTGGTCGGCCACTGTGCTGCCGGAGTTGCTTGCCGCGGTCAGTGCGCCGATGGTCAGGCGTCCGTCGGAGTAGCCCGGATGGCCGAGCAGCAGCCGTAGGATCTCCCCGCCGGCGTAGCCGCTGGCACCCGCCACCGACACGGTCGTCATGCGGCCGATTCTGCATGATTATGCACGCCATCGCAAATTCATTCTCTTGCATCTCACCCGCTGTCAAGATCACCGCGCGAGGATGTGGTGGGCCGGTATCAAGAAACTGACTGGCAGGGCGTCCCGATCGGTTGCGGGGCGACGTTTCTGTGGATCAGATCGCTGGGAGGGGTGGCAGCTCGGCAATCGAGATCTCGTGCGCCTCGGCCGGGTCTATACCGAGAGCGCGCAGTAGAAGTTCGGCGGTCGACGACCCGGCCTCGCGCCAGGTCTGATGGCCTTCCAGCACCATCCACATGGCGCTGACGGTAGCGCCGATCACGAGCGAGGCGATGCTGGGAGTTGTTGATTCACCGACGTGGTAGCGACCGGCGGCGATGCCCGCACTCAAGTCGCGCATCGGTGGCCCGGCGAACATGGCCCGCAGTGACTGCTCGGTCAGTGCGAACCGTACGGCGAACCGTCCCATCAGCGGGTTCTCGTGCGCGTAGCGCACCCACAACCGCACTCCGATGGCCAGTCGCACCGCCGAGTCGTCGATGCCGACGAAGGTCCTCGTTACCCGCTCGTGCATCTCGTCGTTGAAGTCGGCGACGACCTTGTCGAATATCTGCTCGGTGGAGTCGAAGTTGCGGTACAGCGTGCCGCGGGCGACCCCGGCCTCGTTCGCCAACTCGCTGACTGTCACATGGGTGGCGCCCTTCTCGGTGAACAGCCGCACCGCGGCCACGCTGATCCGCTGCTCCATGGATGTCACGGGTGTGGCCTTCGCGTCGGTAACCGGGAACGAAGCCGAGGATACAGGTCCGTCCCGTTGGATCAGCTTCCGGTCATCCCAAGACGATATTGACTTATTTTGAACACTATTGTTCAATAGCGGATCAGCGACCCCTGAGGACACGATCATGGCCACCAACACCGGCACCGACCCCGCGACCGTCGAACAGGTCGCCGTCCTGATTGCCGGAGGCGGCCCGGTCGGGCTCACGCTGGCGCTGGAACTAGAGCATCACGGGGTCAACGCGATCGTTGTCGAGCGGAATCCCGACACGACCCGGCACCCGAAGATGGACATCACCAACAGCCGAAGCATGGAGTTGTTCCGCAGGCTCGGTGTGGCCGATGAGCTCCGTCAAGTGGCCGTGCCCGAAGATCATCCCTTGGACGTGTCCTGGGTCACGACGTTGGCCGGTTGGGAGTTGGCGCGCTTCGCCTACCCCAGCGTCGAGCAGCGCCGCGCCCAGATCCGCGAGCGCAACGACGGCACCCAGGCGCTCGAGCCTGCGATGCGGGTTTCACAGGTGGTGCTCGAACCGGCGCTCAAGGGGTTGCTGGAATCCCGCGCGGAGCACATCGACGTCCGTTTCGGTTGGGCGCTGGCCTCGTTCACCCAGGACGCACGTGGCGTCGACGCGGTCATCCGCTGCACAGCAACCGGGGAGACCCGCCGGATCCGCGCGCAGTTTCTCGCCGGCTGCGACGGCGCCGGCAGCGTTGTCCGCAAAGGGCTGGGCATCGGGCTCGACGAGATCGATCTGCGCCGCCTGCTGGCGAGCCAGCTCGGCATCGGTCAGCTCGCCCCCGCCCTGATTCGGGCCTACCTGGACGACCGTGAGATGCCGATGGACGGGCGGGTGTACCTGGTCCACTTCACCTCACCGGACCGTGGGCTTTTCGAACGGTTCGGTACCGCCTGGCACACCCAGGGGCCGCAGGGCTGGACGCTCATCGCGCAGAACGACCGCGACACCTGGACGATGCACATGCCGCTGGGCATCGGGGTCGACGCCGACGCCATCGACCCCAAGCAGTTTCTGTTCGACCGGCTCGGCACGGAGTTCGACTGCGAGGTCATCGTGGCCAACGCCTGGCGGCCACGGCTGACCGTCGCCAAACGCTACGGGCGGGGTCGCGTGTGGCTGGCCGGCGACTCGGCACACTGTGTTGTCCCGACGGGTGGGTACGGGATGAACACCGGCGTCGGCGACGCCGTCGGATTGGGCTGGGCCCTTGCGGCGATCCTGCAAGGCTGGGGTACCGAGGGCCTGCTCGCCGCCTACGAGGCCGAACGCAGGCCGGTCGCCGTGCGCAACAGAGAAGCCTCCGGCCGGCACTTCCTGGTGCGGATGGCCATCAAGACCGCCTACCGCAAGGCAATTCATTCTGAGGGCTGGGCCGGAGAGCGCAGCCGCCGACGGCTCGCCCGGGAGATCCTCGATCTGGGCAACCTCGAGAACGAGGCCGACGGCATCGAGTTCGGGTACCGCTACGACACGTCGCCGTTGATCTGGCATGAATCCGGCACCCCTCCGATCCAGACGATGCACGCCTACACCCCCAGCAGCTGGCCGGGAGCACGTCCGCCCAGCCTGTTCCTCCAGGATGGCCGGGCAATCTTCGACCTGCTCGGCACGGGTTTCACGTTGCTCCGCTTCGCCGATATCGACGTCGCCCCGATCGTGGCCGCGGCCGCCGACCGGAAAGTCCCGTTGGACGTGGTCGACGTCCGCGATGCCCACGCCCGTCAGCTGTATCAGCGCGACCTGGTATTGATCCGCCCGGACCAGCACGTCGCCTGGCGCAACAACACCGCTCCAGGTGACCCCGGCGCAGTCATCGATCGCATCCGCGGCGCCGCCCGTCCGGGTCAGACGGAGGCCCAATCACTCATTCGCCGCGAAGACGCCGCACCCGCCCTCAGCGGCGGGAGTGTCAACGACCACTAGCCCACCCACGCGAAGGACAAACCATGCCCAGGATCGACACCCATCAGCATCTCATCCCGCCCGACTACCTCAAAGCGCTGCACAAAGCGGGAATCGGCGAAGCCGGAGGACGCGAAATACCCGACTGGAGCGCCGAGACGGCGTTGCAGACCATGACCGACCTCGACATCGCTACCGCTATCGTCTCGGTCTCCACCCCCGGCACCACCATCCTGCCGGACCCGGCCGACGCTGCCGCCCTGGCCCGCGACCTCAACGACTACTCAGCCGCACTGGTTGCCGCGCACCCCGATCGGTTCGGGTTCTTCGCCACCGTGCCCATGCGGCATGTCGAGAAGTCCGTCGCAGAAGTCGTCCGTGCGCTCGACGAACTCAAGGCCGATGGCGTGATCCTGCTCGCCAACTCCGCAGGTAGCTACCTCGGCGAGGACGGACAGGACGCGCTCTTTGCGGCGCTGGATGCTAGATCCGCGGTCGCGTTCATCCACCCCGCCGAGCTCCCCGGGCCGGTGGTCGCCGGCGTGCCGCCGTTCGCCGCCGACTTCCTCCTCGACACCACTCGGGCCGCATACCTATTGGTACGCAACGGCATCCGTACGCGCTATCCCAACATCCGGTTCATCCTCAGCCACGCCGGAGGGTTCGTCCCGTATGCCTCACACCGGATGGCCCTCGCGATCTTCGCCGACACGGGCCGAAGCATTGCGGATGTCCTCGCCGATTTCTCCAGCTTCTATTTCGACACTGCGTTGTCGGCAAGCGCCGCCGCCCTGCCGACCCTTCTCGCCTTCGCCGACCCCGGCCACATCACATTTGGATCCGACTGGCCCTTCGCACCGTTGGTCGCCGCCCAGTATTTCGCGGCCGGACTGGACTCCTACCCGGGCCTCGACCAACAGACCTCGACTGCGATCAACCGCACGAACGCGCTAGCGCTGTTCCCTCGCCTCGGATAGCGACATCCCTCCGCTGGGCAAGTTGGGGATGTATCGGCAACTTCTCAGGAACCGCAAATGCCTGTGCCGCCACCATCGCCTGCTCAACGCGTGCGCCCCCACAGCCACCCCGCCCACGTCGCCGAATGCAACATGCCCCCGCCGTTCTGATTCAGCGGCGCTGGACGGCGCCGAGCGTCTCGGCCGCCTGTTGCACCGCGGCGTCGCGGGCGGCGCTTGCCTCGTCCTCGGTGAGCGTCCGGTCGGGCGCGCGGAACCGTAGCGCCAGCGTGAGGGACTTGCGGCCCTCGCCGATCTGCGGCCCGGTGTAGACGTCGAACAGCCGGATGTCCTCGAGCAGCTCCCCCGCGCCTGCGCGCACGGCATCGATCACGGCCTGCGCGGCCACGTCGGTGTCGACGATAAGGCTCACGTCCTGGAAAACCGCTGGAAACGGCGACACCCGGGGTGCGGGCAGCGTCTCGACGATCGGTATCGCGTCGAGGTCGACTTCCACTGCGGACGTGCCCGGCGGCAACCCGCTGCGCTCGACCACCGCCGGATGCAGTTGGCCCGCATGCCCAACGACTGTGTCGCCGTACAGCACTTCCGCGCCGCGGCCGGGATGCCACGGCAGATACTCGGCGGACCGCAGCGTCAGCTCCACGCCACCGGCCCGCGCGATGACCCGCACGGCGTCGAACGCGTCGGCCGCCTCGACCGGCCGTCCCGGCCCCCACGGGCCGCGCGGTTCCCGCAGCCCGGACAGGACCACGCCGACGTGCTCCGGCTGGCGCGGCAGCGACTCGTCGATGCTGGCAATCTGGCCATCGCTCGGACGCCGGTCCACCGGCAGCGGATCGATCGGCCGCGTCCGCTCGGTGGGCTGCACGACCTGCTCGATCGAGAACAGCGCGACATCGACGGTCCCCCGCGACACATTGCGCGCCAGTGCTTCCAGCAGACCCGGCAGCAGCGTGGTCGCGAGCTCGGGGCGATCGGCCTCCAGCGGGTTGAGCAACTTAGAGGTGTCGCGGCGCGGGTCGTCGGGCGGCAGACCCCACTGGTCGAACACCCCGGCGGGCAGAAACGGCGACGGCAGGACTTCGACATACCCGGACAGCGCCAGGGACTTGCCGATCGCGCGGCGTCGCCTCTGCTTCGGGGTCAGCCCCCGCCCGGGCGGCGCCAGCGGCAGGACTGACGGGATCATCTCCAGGCCCTCCAGCCGCATCACTTCTTCGACGAGGTCGGCCGGCTGCAACAGATCCGGGCGCCAACTCGGTGGCGTGACGGTCAACTGGACGTCACCGGCGACGGACGCGCCGATCTGTGCCAGTCGCTTGCGCGTGGCGCTGTGGGGGTAGTCGACACCGGCGGTGCGGTCGGGCAAGTCGGCAGGCATCTCGATCGGCGGCATCGACCAGTCCCGGCGCGGCGGGTCGCCGGTCCAGTCGGTGAGCTTGGGTTGCACGGTGCCGCCGGCGATATCGGCCAGCAGCGCCGCGGCCCGGTCGAGGGCGGCCACCGAGATCGCCGGGTCGACGGACCGCTCGTAACGCCGCCCGGATTCGCTGGTCAGATGCAGCCGCCGCTGCGTGCGTGACACCGCGGCCGGGTCCCAGACCGCGGCTTCAAGCAGCACGTCGGTCGAGTCGTCGCGCATCTCGGTGGTGCCGGCACCCATCACGCCGCCGATCGCCGCCGTCGCGAGGACGTCGACTATCAGCACGTCGCCGGGGGCCAGCGTGCGCTCGATGTCATCGAGCGTGGTGACCTTCTCGCCCGGTTTGGCGAACCGAACCCGCAGCGGGCCGGAGATCCGGCTGCTGTCGTGGGCGTGCATCGGATGCCCGAGTTCGAGCATCACGTAGTTGGTCACGTCCACGGCCGGCGAGATCGCCCGGATGCCCGAGAGCAGCAGCCGGCGCTGCATCCACCAGGGCGACACTGCGCCCGGTTCGATGCCGGTCACCGGCCGCAGCGCGAATCGCCGCACACCGGTTCCGGGGTCGATGGACAGCGGCCAGGCCTCCCGGTCGGCGGCCAGCGGCGGCACCTCGGCCGGGTCGACGAAGTCGAGGTCGTACGCGCATGCGATCTCTCGCGCCATGCCGCGCACCGACAGGCAGTATCCGCGGTCCGGCGTAAGTGCCAGGTGGAAGACCACGTCGTCCATCCCGAGCACCGAGGCCGCGTCCTCGCCCGGTTCGGCCGTCCCCGGCGGCAGCACCAAGATGCCGGAATGGTCGGTGCCGAGGTTGAGCTCGGCCGTCGAGCAGATCATCCCGTCGGAGGTGCGACCGTACGTCTTGCGGGATGTGATCGTGAATTCACCCGGCAGCCTGGTGCCCGGCAGTGCGACCACGACGAGATCGTTCACGTCGAAATTTGTTGCACCACATACGATATCGCGCGGACGCTCCTCACCGACGTCGACCTTGACGGCGCGGATCGGCTTGCTGAACTCGGCAAGCTCTTCGATTTCGACAACGCGCCCGACCGTCAGCGGGCCCGTGACCGGCCCGACCGGAATGACTTCCTCGACCTCGTGGCCGATCCGGGTCAGGGTCTGCTCGAGCTCTTTGGGCGCCACATCCCAGCCAGGAGCGCCGGCGGCGACGACCTCGCGCAGCCAGCTGTAGGGAAGCCGCATCAGGCTCCGACCCCGAACGGCAACGAAAATCGCACATCACCCTCGACCATGTCGCGCATGTCGGGGATTCCGTTGCGGAACTGCAATGTACGTTCCAGCCCCATCCCGAACGCGAAGCCCGAGTATTCGTTCGGATCGATGCCGCTGGCGCGCAACACATTCGGGTTGACCATGCCGCAGCCGCCCCACTCGACCCAGCCTGCACCGCCTTTGCGGTTCTCGAACCAGACGTCGACCTCCGCCGACGGTTCGGTGAAGGGGAAGAAGTGCGGCCGCATGCGGGTGCGGGCCTGTGGCCCGAACTCCGCGCGCGCGAACGCGTCCAGCGTGCCGCGCAGATGTGACATGGTCAGCCCCCGGTCCACCGCAAGGCCCTCGACCTGATGGAACACGGGCGTGTGGGTGGCGTCGAGCTCGTCGGTGCGGAACGTGCGGCCGATCGACACGATGTACACCGGCAGCCGGCGTTCCAGCAGCGTGCGGACCTGTACCGGCGACGTGTGTGTGCGCAGCACCTGCCGCGAGCCCTCCGGTGCGACGTGAAAGGTGTCCTGCATGCTGCGCGCAGGATGGTCTGGCAAAAAATTCAGGGCGTCGAAGTTGAAGTGCTCGGTCTCCAGCTCGGGCCCGTCGGCCACCTCCCAGCCCATCGCGATGAACGTGTCGGCGATGTGCTCGGCCAGGATGGTGATCGGGTGCCGCGCACCGACAGGCTGGCGCGTCGGCGGCAGCGTCACGTCGATGCGTTCGGCGACCAGCACGGCGGCGTCGCGCTCCGCGCGCAGCGCCGCGAGGCGTTCGTCAAACGCACGCTGGGCCTCCGCCCGCGCGACGTTGACCCGACGCCCCGCGTCGGCGCGGTCGGATTTCGGCAGCGTGCCGAGCGCCTGGCGGGCCAGCGCCAGCGGCGATCGGTCGCCGAGGTGCTCGGTCTTCGCGCGGGCCAGCGCGTCGAGATCGCCGGCCAGATCGAAGGCGTGACGGGCCGCACTGACCTGTTTGGTCAGCGCTTCGTCGGAGAGATCAACGGGCTGATCAGCCACCCGGCGATCATAGGTGATCCGCATGGGCGCACCGTCAGTCGTAAAGCGCCGGCTCCGGGATCAACGCGGGCGCAATCGCGATTGACCTGCGCAATCGGCGCACACGGTAGCGCCGGAAGGCCCAGTGCGCGGCCAGCGCGCCGACGGCGCCTGCCAGCGGCGCGGCCACCGCCGTGACCGCGGTGTTGACCAGCATCAGATAGCCGAACGATCCGCCGAGGCCCAGCAGCGCAATCCGGATTCGGGTCCACCGCACGGTTGTGCGGAACCGCGTCGACAGCAGCATTCCGAGCACCAGCGCGACGAAGTGGCCGGCGTTGGTGAAGTCATCTGTGAGCACCACCACCACGAGCCCGACTACCAGCCACCAACCGATCCACGCGGGCCGCCACTTGGCCGGCACCGCGGCGGTCAGCGCACCCAGCACGGCCTCCGCGCCGTAGCTGATGCCGACGTCGCTGGCATGCTCGACGGAGATCGGCAACCAACCGAATCGGATGGCAGCGGTGAGCCCGACCGCCACGATCAACGTGGCGCCGACGTGCCCGAGCGCGAACGTCACGAACACGCGGCCGCTGCGCCACAGCAGCTCGCCAACCGCCAACAGGGCAACCAGCCCGGGCAGCCAGAACCACATCGGGCCGTTTTCGGTGACGAATGCGCTGCCGATCAACGTCACGATGTGCCCGTGCCAGAGATTGTGCAGGTTGGTGCTCATGTGGCGGATGACGACGTCCCTGACACGTGGGCCGAGCACCAGCAGCGTCGTTGCGACGGCGACGAGCATCAGCGCGTAGCTGACAGTCACCCGCAACCGGGTCACGGCGGGCAGTATTCGCGAAAGCATCCCCATCCACTATGCCCGCGATGAACCGTCTTCGACGGTATCGACGGCTGGCAACTGTCTGCGAGTTTCGAGACGGTACATCGTGATGTCGGCGGGCACGCCGCTGGGCCGGTGGGAGAACACCGGGCGACGCACGCGTTTGGCGGTGACACCCAGCTCGTCGAGCTGCTCAGGCGACAGCCGCTCCAGCGTGGCGCCGGAGATCAGCATTCCCCCTTTACCGGCGGACTCCATCACGCGCGCTGCGACGTTGACGTCGACGCCCAGCCAGTCCGAACCGATGCGCTGCGGGCGACCGGTGTGGATGCCCACCCTCATGAGCGGTGTATAGCCTTCCACCTCAACGCTTTTCAGCGCGCTACGGGCGGTCCGCACCGCGCCGATGGCGCGGACCGGGTCGGGAAATACCGCCATGATCCCGTCGCCCATGCGTTTGACCACCTGGCCACCCGCCTCCAGCAGCGGCGGTTCGACGACCTGTGCGGCCTGACGGAGCAACCTCAGCGTCGCGTCGTCGCCGGCGCGTAACGCCCACGCCGAGAAGCCGACAAGATCCGTGAACACCAGCGTGACTTCCTGGTGTTGGGGTCGGCTGCTCAGCCGCTCCCTCAACGCCTGCCACACCTGAAGCGTGCCGAGGCTCACCTCGCGCGAAGCGGCGTCGCGGTCACCCAGAAGCCGGTCCGCGGCGCGGGCGGCGGCCTCCGGACCGCCGAAGCCCGACGCCGACAGGCGGTCGCCGAAATGTGGATCGCCCGGCAACGCTTTCCGGGCGCGGCGAAGAAAGGCGATCACCCCGGGGTTGTGGTTGGTGCTCGTCAGCCAGGACACGGCGCTGTTGCGCCGCTCGAGCGGGCGGTCCGGCCGATGATCGGGTGTCCCGCCAACTTCCCCGAGGCCGCCGGATCGCTCGCCGAACGGCTCGAGCTTCACAGTCGTCAGGGTAGAGCCCGGTTGGGACGCGACGAAATCTCGCCCCGAACTCGCTGGTCACGCGTCTGCGGCGTGCGGATAGCCAGTCGATAACAGACCCCGTGACACGCCGCCGGTTTGTAGACAACGTGCGTTGTCAACATTATTGTTTGGTCACCGGCACCACGCGGGAGGTAGCGATGAGCCACTCGGGCGAAGAACCGGGCGCGTAGCGATGGTCGCGCGATCACCGACGCCCGCCGACCCGCTCGGCCCTGACTCGCTGACGTGGAAATACTTCGGCGACCTGCGCACCGGGATGATGGGCGTTTGGATCGGCGCCCTGCAGAACATGTATCCGGAGCTCGGGGCGGGCGTCGAGGAGCACTCGATCTTGCTGCGCGAGCCACTGCAACGGGTGACCCGGTCGGTGTACCCGATCATGGGCGTCGTCTACGACGGCGAGCGCGCCTCGCGAACCGGCGAACAGATCCGGGGCTATCACACCACCGTCAAGGGCGTCGACTCCGCGGGGCGCCGCTACCACGCGCTGAATCCCGAGACGTTCTACTGGGCGCACACGCCACCTTCTTCATGCTCGTGCTCAAGACCGCCGAATACTTCTGCGGCGGGCTGACGGACGCCGAGAAGCGGCAGCTGTTCGACGAGCACGTGCACTGGTACCGGATGTACGGCATGAGCATGCGGCCGGTGCCCGAAACATGGGAGCAGTTCCAGGACTACTGGGACCGGGTCTGCCGCGAGGAACTGCAGATCAACCGCGCGACGCTGGACATCTTCGCGATGCGGATCCCGAAGCCGAGGTTCGTGTTGATGCCCACACCGATGTGGGACCAGCTTTTCAAACCGTTGGTGGCCGGGCAGCGCTGGATCGCCGCAGGCCTCTTCGAGCCGGTCGTGCGCGAGAAAGCCGGAATGCGATGGACGCCCGGCGACGAGGTGCTGCTGCGGTTGTTCGGCAAGGCCGTCGAGGTGGCGTTCTTGGTCGTGCCCGACGAGGTTCGCCTGCACCCCCGTGCGCTCGCCGCCTATCGGCGGGCAGCCGGCAGGCAGCCCGCCGACGCACCACTGCCGCAAGCACCCGGATTCACCGCTCCGCCGCGCGACCGCCGCGGCCTGCCGATGCACTACTTCCCGCGGCGCAAGAGCTTGGTCGAACGCGCCGGTTCCCTGGTGCACACGACCTTCTCGCTCGCGGGGCTGCGGCCGGCGCGGGCCGCGGGCACGCGGCTTAACGGCGCCGGGCCAGCAGGCTCTGATACAGGCAGATGGCCGCGGCCGCACCGACGTTGAGGCTTTCGGCCTGGCCCGCCATCGGGATGCGAATGCGGTGTGACGCCGGTCTGGCGACGTCGTCTGGCAGGCCGTGAGCCTCCGGCCCGAACAGCCATGCGGTGGGCCGCCTCAGCAGGGGCTGGGCGTCGTCCAGGTCCGTCTCGCCGTCGACGGTGGTCGCCAGCACCTGGATACCGGCCCGGGCGAGACTGGCGACGACATCCGCCGCGTCAGGAGCGACCACCACCGGAACAGCGAAGACGCTGCCCGCTGACGCGCGTAAACACTTGGCGTTGTGCGGGTCCACGCTGTGACCGGCCAGCACCACGGCGTCGGCCCCCATCGCGTCGGCCAGCCGGATCAGCGTGCCGGCGTTGCCAGGCTCCGACACGCCGACCGCGACGGCGACCAGACCCGGTCGGTCGGCGAGAACCTGCTCCAGCGTCGTGCCGGACTGCTCACAGACCGCCACCAGCCCGACCGGGGTCACCGTGTCCGACAACGCCTTGGCGGCCCGCTCGGTCACCCGGTGGACAGGCACGCCAACATCCGCCAGCACGGCGCCGAACCGCCGCAACGCCTGTTCGGTCACGAACACATCGCGCACCGCGCCGCTGCGCAGCGCGGCCTCGACCAGATTCGGCCCTTCGACGAGGAAGCGGCCAGTGCGCTTGCGCGCAACATGGCGGTGCAGCTTCGCCGCGGCGACTACCCGCGACGAGCGCTCGGTCAATAGCGGCGCTGTGGCCAGAGGTTAGGCAGCCTCTCCGGAGCCTGATGCCGAGGGTCCTGCGGCTCCGGCGTCCGATGGCGCGTTGACGTCCTCGGGCAGCGCGGCCTTGGCGAGCTCGACCAGCCTGGCGAACGCAGCCGGATCGCTCACCGCGATCTCGGCAAGATTCTTGCGGTCGACCTCGACGCCCGCGGCCTTGAGGCCTTGGATCAGTCGGTTGTAGGTGATGTCGTTGGCCCTTGCGGCCGCATTGATCCGGGAGATCCACAGCTTGCGGAACTCGCCCTTGCGGGCACGCCGGTCACGGTAGGCGTAGTTCAGCGAGTGCAGTTGCTGCTCTTTGGCTTTGCGATACAGCCGCGACCGCTGGCCCCGGTATCCCTTCGAGGCCTTGAGGATCGTGCGCCGCTTCTTCTGGGCATTGACTGCGCGCTTCACGCGTGCCATGAGTGGTGTTCCTATTCTCGTTCTTACAAAGGTCGTTGGCGCGGCTCAGCCGCGCTGAAGGTCTGGTCGCAACCTCAGCCGTTCAGCATCGCCCTGATGCGCTTGGCGTCAGCGGTCGACACCGTGGTGCGGCCTTCGAGTCGGCGGGTGCGCGTCGTGGGCTTGTGCTCCAACAGGTGGCGGCGGTTGGCCTTCTGGCGCATGATCTTGCCGGTTCCGGTCAGCCGGAACCGCTTGGAGGCGCCGCTGTGGGTCTTCGCCTTGGGCATCTTTCCTCAGTTCTAGTTCTGTGATGGTTCGGTCTCTTGCCGGCCGTTCGGATTACCGCTGGCCTGCTGTGCCGCCCGCGCGCGAGTCTTCGCGCCGCGGTGAGGCGCCAGCACCATCGTCATGTTGCGTCCGTCCTGCTTGGCGGAGGTCTCGATGAAGCCGTAGTCGGCGACGTCGGCGCCCAGCCGTTGCAGGAGCCGGTAGCCCAACTCGGGCCGCGACTGCTCACGCCCACGGAACATGATCGTGACCTTGACCTTCGACCCGGCTTCCAGGAAGCGGATCACGTGACCCTTCTTGGTCTCGTAGTCGTGGTCGTCGATCTTCGGCCGGAGCTTCTGTTCCTTGACGACGGTCTGTTGCTGGTTTCTGCGAGACTCGCGCGCCTTCTGCGCCGTCTCGTACTTGAACTTGCCGTAGTCCATGATCTTGCAGACCGGCGGCCTGGCATTCGGGGCGACTTCGACAAGGTCGAGATCGGCGTCCGCGGCGACGCGAAGGGCGTCCTCGATGCGCACGATCCCTACCTGCTCGCCGCCGGGTCCGATGAGGCGGACTTCGGGAACTCGGATGCGCTCGTTGACGCGGGTCTCAGTGCTGATGGGGCCTCCCTGGGTTGGACATCTCTTGGTTCGACAGTTCACCAGGTGAATCAGCTGACAGCGGTTGAGCGTCACGCTGTCAGCAAAAGGGCCCCGCGTGAGGCGGGGCCCGATACCGACCGATCACGGCGCTTGGCCGCCCGCGCGGTGCGCGGAACCAGCACCCGACGGTGCCGGTGACCGGACCGTTGAGCCGGTGTGGCCAACGGTGGGAGCGGGACTCCACTTGCTGTCCCTGAGACACTCAGGAACGGTCGCACATGCCAGTCTAGCAGGCATGACCGATAGCCCTAACATCCGCGAGCTGGCCGGCATTCCCTCGGTGGAGGTCATCACGCGCGCCGCCGTAATGTTGATGAGCGCCGCTGCCGAGAAGCTCGGGTTGTCATCGGACGACCCCGGCGAGAGTCCGGACCGCGATCTCGACGAGGCGCGCCGGCTCATCACCGACCTGGCCGGGTTGGTGACGGCGTCCGCGGAGTATCTCGGCCCCCACGCCCGCCCGGTGCGTGACGCACTCAACAGCCTGCAGCTGGCGTTCCGCGAATACAGCGCCGTTCCCGACGAACCCGGCCGGGGACCCGGAGAAAAGTACACCGGGCCGGTACGGTGACAACCAATTCAAAGGACGAGCGAATATCCTCGCGGCCTATGACCGTCACCACGAGTCGGCCGACATCTGTCCTCGCGAGGGTGCCGGCGATCACCGGTTGGATCGTGGGCATCATCGCCACGCTGTCGCTGTTGTCGAGCGTGTCCCCTCTGGTGCGGCACACCATCAGGATCCCCCGCGAGTTCATCGACAACTACCTGTTCAACTTCCCCGACACCAGCTTCGCGTGGGCGTTCGTGCTGGCGCTGCTGGCCGGGGCGCTGGCCGCCCGCAAACGCATCGCGTGGTGGGTGCTGGTGCTCAATCTGCTCCTCGCCGTCGCCTACAACGTCGTCTACCTGGTGGCGGGCGACGAGACCCGGTTTCAGACGTTCGGGGAAAGTCTCGGCCTGGTGCTGCATCTGGCGGCCATCGCGGTTCTGCTCTTGGCGTACAAGGAGTTCTACGCCAAGGTCCGCCGGGGCGCACTGGTCAAGGCCGCCGCGGTCCTGGTAGTCGGGATGGCGATCGGGATCACGGTGGCGTGGGGCTTGCTCCAGATGTTCCCGGGCACACTGGCCCGCGAGGACCGCCTGCCGTATGCGGTCAACCGGGTGATCGGCTTCGCCAGCGTCGATCCGGAACTTTTCACCGGTCACCCGCACGTCTTACTCAATGCACTCCTGGGGTTGTTCGGCGCCCTCGCGTTGATCGCGGCCGCGATCGTGCTGTTCCAGTCCCAGCGCGCCGAAAACGCGCTCACCGGTGAGGACGAGTCCGCGATCCGCGGTCTGCTGGAGGTGTGGGGCAAGAACGACTCGCTGGGCTACTTCGCGACCCGCCGCGACAAGGCCGTGGTGTTCGCCGAGAACGGACGCGCGGCGATCACGTATCGCGTCGAGGTGGGTGTCTGCCTGGCCAGCGGTGACCCGGTCGGCGATCCACGCGCCTGGCCGCACGCGATCGACGCGTGGCTGCGGCTGTGCAAGGCCTATGGCTGGGCCCCGGGCGTGATGGGCGCAAGCTCCAACGGTGCGCACGCATACCGTTTGGCCGGCCTCAACGCGCTGCAGCTCGGCGACGAGGCGATCCTCTATCCCGACCGGTTCCGGCTGTCGGGCCCCGAGATGCGCGGGGTGCGTCAGGCCGTCACCCGCGCCCGGCGTGCCGGGCTTACCGTGCGGATCCGGCGCCACCGTGACATCACGCGCGACGAAATGGTCGAGGTGATCAAGCGCGCGGATGCTTGGCGCGACACCGAAACCGAGCGCGGTTTCTCAATGGCGCTGGGGCGCCTGGGCGACAGCGCCGACGGCGACTGCCTGCTCGTGGAGGCGGTACGCGGCGACGACGTCGTAGCGATGCTGTCGCTGGTCCCGTGGGGCAACACCGGTGCGTCGCTGGACTTGATGCGCCGCTCGCCACAGTCACCGAACGGAACGATCGAGCTGATGGTCAGCGAGCTGTGCCTACAGTCGGAGCGTTTCGGGCTGACACGAATTTCCCTGAATTTCGCGATGTTCCGCTCGGCCTTCGAGGAGGGCACCCGGCTCGGCGCCGGGCCGGTGGCCCGGCTGTGGCGCGCATTCCTGGTGTTCTTCTCCCGGTGGTGGCAACTGGAAACGCTCTATCGCTCGAACATGAAGTATCAGCCCGATTGGGTACCGCGATACGCCTGCTACGAAGATGCCCGTCTGATCCCGCGGGTCGGCGTCGCGTCGGTGATCGCGGAGGGCTTTCTGGTCTTGCCGTTCTCGCGGCGCAACAGGCCGCATACCGGCCACCACACCCAGGTGCCCGAACGGGTCATGGCCACCGGGATTCTGCATCATGACGGCAGCGCACCGGATCTCGGCGAACTGCAAGTCGACTCGCCGCAATCCGCGGAAACCCCGCCGCGGCTGCCGGAGCAGGTGCGGGTGCGGATGGGCAAGCTGGCCACCCTGCGCAAAGACGGCGTGGACCCCTATCCGGTGGGGCGGGCGCCCAGCCACACGGTGGCGCAGGCCCTGGAAGAGCTGGCAGCCGGCGACCATACCCCCGTCACGGTCGCGGGGCGGGTGCTGCGCATCCGCGACTACGGCGGCGTGCTGTTCGCTCAGCTTCGCGATTGGTCGGGCGAAGTCCAACTGCTGCTGGACAATTCGCTTCTCGAAGCCGGCAGCATCGCGGACTTCGCGGTCGTCGACCTCGGCGACCTGGTCGAAGTTACCGGCACGATGGGGCACAGCAAGAACGGAACCCGGTCGCTGATCGTGTGCAGGTGGCGGCTGATCGGAAAATGCCTGCGGCCGTTGCCCGACAAATGGAAGGGGCTGACCGATCCCGAAGCGCGGCTGCGCACCCGCTACCTCGATCTTGCGGTCAACGCCGAGGCCCGCGAGCTGATCGCGGCCCGCAGCCGGGTGCTGCAGGCGATCCGGGAAACCCTTGTCGGCAAGGGATTCCTGGAGGTCGAGACGCCGATACTCCAGCAGATCCATGGCGGCGCCAACGCCAGGCCGTTCCTCACCCACATCAACGCCTACGACCTCGACCTCTATCTGCGCATCGCGCCGGAGCTGTACCTCAAGCGGCTATGCGTCGGCGGGGTGGAGCGTGTGTTCGAGCTGGGCCGCGCGTTCCGCAACGAGGGCGTCGACTTCAGCCACAACCCCGAGTTCACGTTGCTCGAGGCATATCAGGCGCACGCCGACTACATGGTTTGGGTGGATGGCTGCCGCGAGCTGATCCAAAACGCCGCTCGGGCCGCGAACGGCGAGCAGGTCGTCATGCGCCCCAGAGCGGACGGCACCCTCGAGCCGGTCGACATCTCCGGTCAGTGGGAGGTCAAGACCGTGCACGGCGCGGTGTCGGAGGCTCTCGGCGAGCACGTCGACGCGGAGACCGACCTGGAAACGCTGCGCCTGTTGTCCGATAAGGCAAGCGTCCCTTACCTGACCCACTGGGACGCCGGCGCCGTGGTACTCGAGCTCTACGAACGGTTGGTCGAGGAGCACACCGAACGGCCGACCTTCTACAAGGACTTCCCGACGTCGGTGTCACCGCTGACCAGGCCGCACCGCAGTCAGCACGGCCTGGCCGAGCGCTGGGACCTGGTTGCGTGGGGAGTCGAGCTCGGCACCGCCTACAGCGAGCTGACGGACCCGGTCGAGCAGCGCCGCCGCCTGCAGGAGCAGTCGCTGCTCGCCGCCGGAGGCAACCCGGAGGCGATGGAGCTCGACGAGGACTTCCTGCAAGCGATGGAGTATGCGATGCCGCCGACCGGCGGCCTCGGCATGGGGGTGGACCGCGTGGTCATGATGATCACCGGCCGCAGCATCCGCGACACTCTGCCGTTCCCGCTCGCAAAGCCCCGATGAATCCGGCCGAACTGCTCCACCACGCTTCGCTGATGAACCGCTGGGTTCCGGCGGCCGCGCAGCCCGCCTGCGACCGCGCCGGCACCGCGCAAGCAGGCCGCGGGGCGATAGCCGGCGTACGGTGACCACATGCCCGACGAACCGACGATTCCCGCAGACACCGGCTACAACGACTCGGGCGTGCCGACGTTCGAGTCGGTGCGGGAGAAGATCGAAAATCGCTACGGCACCGCGATCGGCTCCACCGAACTCGACGCCGAGAGCCCGGAGGGCCGCGCCGTCGAGGAGCAGTACGAGGCGCGCCGGCGAGCGGCCGCAGAACGCCTTGCGCAGATCCGCGAGTCCATGCGCTCCGACGACAGCTGAAGTGCGCTCCTTCAGTGCTGACGAGCGCCGGAATCGGTTGGCGCGCCGCCACTTTCTTGTCGCCGACACCCCTCGGCCCCTGACCGCGATCAGCGCGTCGCTCGTCGGTTTGCACGCCACCGACCCGGCGACACCGTATCTGTCTCTGTGGGCACGTAGCCCGGGCTTCACGACCGAAACCCTCGACGAGGAGCTATACCGCCGGCGCTCCGTCGTCAGGCACCTGGCGATGCGACGCACGCTGTGGCTGGTGTTGGTGGACGACCTGCCTGTCATCCAGCCCGCGGCCAGCGACCGGGTCGCCGACAGCGAGCGCCGCCGCCTGATCGCCGACGTCCAGAAGGCCGGCGTGGCGGCCGACGGCGAGGCGCGGCTGGACCGCGCCTGCGCAGCGGTGCTGACGCACCTCGACGAACACGGCGCGGCGAGCAGCACCGAGCTTCGGACCGCGCGCCCGGAGCTGGCGGGCACCATCGACTATGCGCCGGGCAAACGGTGGGGTGGCCAGACACCTCTTGCCCCACGGGTCTTGACGGTGTTGTCGGTGCGCGGCGACATTGTCCGTGGACCGAACGACGGGGCGTGGACCACATCGAGGTCGCGCTGGGTACGCACCGGTAAGTGGCTCGGCCGCGTGCCGGAACCGAGGACACCCGAGACGGCCCGCGCCGACCTGCTCCAGCGTTGGCTGAGGGCGTTCGGGCCTGCGAGCGTCGCCGACATCAAGTGGTGGTTCGGCACGACCCTGGCCGCGACTCGCCACGCGCTGCGCGATGTCGGCGCCGTGGCGGTGGACATGCACGGCGCTCCCGGATTCGTGTTGCCCGACGACCTCGAGCCCGAGCCTGACTCGGGGCCGTACGGCGCGCTACTGCCCGGCCTGGACGTGACGACGATGGGCTGGTTCGACCGCGACTGGTACCTGGGTGAACACAGCAAGCAGGTGTTCGACAGGACAGGCAATGCCGGGCCGACCGCGTGGTGGAACGGCCGCGTGGTCGGTGGCTGGCGCCAGGACGCCGACGGCCGGGTGCAGCTGCAACTACTCGAAGATCCCGGCCGCGACGGTCACCGGGCACTACAGCGGCGGGCCGACGAGCTGACCAGCTGGCTCGGGGGCACCTGGATCAGCCCACGCTTCCCGTCGGCGCTGTCGAAAGCGGGTATCTAGGCCCCGACCCTTCGCCGGCGCGGTGCGTGCAGGCCGAGCGCATCGGCGAGGAAAAACCCGGTATAGCTGTCGGGATTGGCCGCCACATCTTCCGGTGTCCCCTCCGCGGTGACGGTGCCGCCGGCCGAACCACCCTCGGGACCCATGTCGATGATCCAGTCCGCGGTCTTGATCACGTCGAGGTTGTGCTCGATGACGATGACGGTATTGCCTTTGTCGACAAGGACGTTGATGACGCCGAGCAGCTTGCGGATGTCTTCGAAATGCAGTCCGGTCGTCGGCTCGTCGAGGATGTACACCGTGCGGCCGGTGGACCGCTTCTGCAGCTCGGCGGCGAGCTTCACCCGCTGCGCCTCGCCCCCGGACAGCGTCGGCGCCGGCTGGCCCAGCCGGACATAGCCCAAACCCACGTCGACCAGCGTCTGCAGATACCGGTGGATCGATGTGATCGGCTCGAAGAACTCCGCCGCCTCCTCGATCGACATGTCGAGCACTTCGGCGATTGTCTTGCCCTTGTAGTGGACTTCCAGGGTCTCCCGGTTGTAGCGGGCGCCGTGGCAAACCTCGCACGGAACATACACGTCCGGCAGGAAGTTCATCTCGATCTTGATCGTGCCGTCGCCGGTGCAGGCCTCGCAGCGACCGCCTTTGACATTGAAGGAGAACCGCCCCGGCTGGTAACCGCGGACCTTGGCCTCAGTAGTAGCCGCGAACAGCGTCCGGATCTTGTCGAAGACGCCCGTGTAGGTGGCCGGATTCGACCGGGGCGTACGCCCAATCGGCGACTGGTCCACACGGACCAGCTTGTCGACGCTGTTGAGCCCCGTCGTGCGGGTGTGCCGGCCGGGCACCTGCCGCGCGCCGTTGAGCTTGTTGGCCAGCACCGCCGCGAGGATGTCGTTGACCAGCGTCGACTTGCCCGAGCCGGATACCCCTGTGACCGCCGTCAGCACGCCGAGCGGAAACGACACGTCGATCTCGCGCAGATTGTGCTCGCGGGCACCGACAACGGTGAGTTGCCTGCGCCGGTCGACCGGCCTGCGGATCGCAGGAACCTCGATGCTCTTGTCGCCGGCCAGGTAGGCGCCGGTGATCGAGTCCTTGTTGCGCAAAAGCTCATCGTAGGTGCCGCTGTGAACGATCTGGCCGCCGTGCTCACCGGCGGCCGGGCCGATGTCGACGATCCAGTCGGCGTGCGCGATGGTGTCGAGGTCGTGCTCGACGACGATCAGCGTATTGCCCAGGTCCCGCAACCGGATCAGCGTTTCGATCAGCCTACGGTTGTCGCGCTGGTGAAGTCCGATCGACGGCTCGTCCAGCACATAGAGCACTCCGACCAGCCCGGAGCCGATCTGCGTGGCGAGTCGGATGCGTTGCGCCTCGCCGCCGGACAACGTCGCCGCGGCCCGCGACAGCGACAGGTATTCGAGCCCGACGTCGAGCAGGAAACCGAGACGTGACTGGATTTCCTTCAGCACCTGCCCGGCGATGGCCTGTTCTCGGGGGCCGAGCGTCAGCGCGTTGAGGAACTCAGCGGCTTCGGAGATCGACAGCTCGGAGACTTCGGCGATCGACTTGGCTCCGTACCCGTCCGCGGACAGCGTCACCGCGAGGATCTCCGGCTTCAGCCTCGTGCCGTCGCACACCGGACATGGCACGTCCCGCATGAAGCCGTCGTAGCGCTCCTTCATCTGCTCGGATTCGGTCTGCTCCATCTTGCGCTGCAAGAACGCCATCACGCCTTCGAAGTCGGCGTAGTAGGAGCGGACGCGCCCGTAGCGGTTGCGGTAGCGGACATGCACCTGTTCGTCGCTGCCCTCCAGGATCGCCCTGCGCGCCTTGGCGGGCAGCTTGCGCCACGGGGTGTCTACGTCGAAGCCCATCGACTCGCCGAGACTGGCCAGCATCCGCGTGAAGTACTCCGCGGTGTGGCCGTTCGACCAGGGCGCCACCGCGCCTTCGGCCAAGGTCAGGTCCGGGTCGGGCACGACGAGGTCCGGGTCGACCTCCTTGCGGATACCCAGCCCCACACACTCAGGGCAGGCGCCGTACGGCGAATTGAACGAAAACGATCGGGGCTCGAGATCATCCACGGCAAGCGGGTGGCCGTTGGGACAGGCCAGCTTCTCCGAGAAGCGCTGCTCCCGGTGTGGATGCCCGTGCTCGTGATCGACGAACTCCAGCACGACGATGCCATCGGCGAGCCGCAGCGCGGTCTCGACCGAGTCGGTGAGCCGCTGCTTGGCTGACGGCTTGACCGTCAACCGGTCGACGACCACCTCGATGTCGTGCTTTTCCTGCTTTTTCAGCTTCGGTGGATCGGTGAGCGAGTGCACGACTCCGTCCACGCGCACTCGGCTGTAGCCCTGGGAGTTGAGCTTCTCGAACAGGTCCGCGAACTCGCCCTTGCGCGTCCGCACCACCGGGGCGAGCACCTGGAACCTGGTGCCCTCCGGCATCGCCAGCACCTGGTCGACGATTTGCTGAGGAGTCTGCCTGGCGATCCGCTGACCGCATACCGGGCAGTGCGGGGTGCCGGCGCGGGCGTACAGCAATCGCAAGTAGTCGTAGACCTCGGTGATCGTGCCGACCGTCGACCGCGGGTTGCGGTTCGTGGACTTCTGGTCGATCGACACCGCGGGCGAAAGGCCCTCGATGAAGTCGACGTCGGGCTTGTCCATCTGGCCGAGGAACTGACGCGCGTACGCCGATAGCGATTCGACATAACGGCGCTGGCCCTCGGCGAAGATCGTGTCGAACGCCAGCGACGACTTCCCCGAC
>NZ_DATFYW010000174.1:0-12752 GCF_035314905.1 Mycobacterium sp. | reverse complement strand
GGCCTTTCCTAGCCGACTGTCGTCGTCGGTACGCTGCACGTGCCGCCCGGAAATGAGGCCAACGACGCTTAGCCGATATAACTAGGCTGACGGCGACTGTAGAGGATAAGCGAGTCCGATGCCAGATATCAGCTACGACTGCCCGGCCGGCCCGCTGCCGGCATATCTCGCGGTCCCCGACGGCGACGGCCCGTGGCCGGGTGTGGTCGTGGTCCACGACGCGCTCGGTCTGACCGCCGACCTGCGGCGGATCACCGACCGGTTCGCCGCCAACGGCTACCTCGCGATCGCCCCCGCCCTGTACCGCCGCGGCGACCGGATGCGATGCGTCGTCCGCACGCTGAGGGCGTTGCCCAACGGCGGCGGCGAGGCCGTGGACGACCTGGTCGCGGCGCGTGATCACCTCGCGACCGACCGGCGCTGCACCGGGAAGGTCGGCTCGGTCGGGTTCTGCATGGGCGGCGGGTTCTGCCTGCTGTTGGCGCCCCGAGCGGTGTTCGACGCGACGGCACCCAACTACGGCATCTGGCCCAAGGACATCGACGCGCTGAGCCGTTCGTGCCCCACCGTGGCGAGCTACGGAGCGAAGGACCGCTGGCTGCCCAACGCGGCGGAGGCGCTCGAGGCGGTGCTGGCCTCCGGTGACGTGCCACGTGACATCAAGGAATACCCCGGCGTCGGCCACAGCTTCATGAACGACTGGGGCACACCGCACGTGCTGCGCGGTGCCGAACGCCTTGCCGGAATGGCCTATTCAGAACCGGAGGCCGAGGACACCTGGCGGCGCATCCTCGCGTTCTTCGACAGCCACCTGCGCTGAGTTCACGCGGGGTGGCCGGCCGCGCGTGCGAACGTGCGCACCCACACCTACTTGATCGCAATGGGATTGACCGGAGAGCCCACCGCGCCGGTCACCCGCAGCGGCGGAGCGACGAGCTGAAACTCGTACACACCGTCGGCGGCGCAGTCGGCGGCCAGCGCGGTCAGGTCCCAGTATTCGCCGAGCATCATGCCCATGTCCCGCAGGCACAGCATGTGCATCGGCAGGAACGCACCCTCGACACCCGACACCGGGTTCTCGACCATCAGGTTGTCGGCGGCCACGGCCGCAACCTCGCGACCGTGCAGCCATGAGGCGCAGCGCCAGTCCAGGCCCGCGCCCGGCTCGCCCCCGTCGCCGTTCTCGAGGAACCTTGCCCACCAGCCGGTGCGGACCAGCACGATGTCGCCCCGCCCGACCGTCACGCCCCCGGCCCGGGCCGCGGCGTCCAGTTCCTGCGGCGTGATCGGATCGCCGAGTTCGCAGAATGTCTGCACACCGCGCAGCCGCACGATGTCGAGCAGCACCCCGCGCGAGGTGATGCCCTTCTGATCCACTTTGTCGATCCCGCAGTGGTAGGCACCGAGGCTGGTCACCGAGTTCGCGGGAAAACCGTTGTAGAGGTAGTCCTCGTAGTAGACGTGCGACAGCGCATCCCACTGCGTGGCCGCCTGCAGCGGCATGATGATCATGTCGTCGTTGAAGCGCATCGGATTGTTCTTGAAATATCGGCTCAACTCGCCGGCCACCGGGTTGCGCGCCCAGTGGGGGCCGTACTCGAGCAACGTGCGAGCGTCACCGCCGTCGACGGTCATCACGTGCACCGGGTTCTGCCGGAAATGGAACGCCCCCTGGGGGCCCGACGAGCCGAAGTCGACGCCGAGGGGGAAGACCTTTCCGTGCCTGACCAGACTCGCCGCTTCGCGGACCTTGTCGGCCGTGATGAAGTTCAGCGTCCCCAACTCGTCGGCGTCACCCCACCGGCCCCAGTTGCGGACCTCGTCGGCGACCCGGCGGAAGTCGTTCAGAGTGGCCATTGTTCGGATCCCTCCAAGGTGGCGGCAATGCGGCCGGCGACGGTGCCGCCGTCGACCCACAGCACCTGGCCGGTGACATAGCTCGCTGCCCGACTGTTCAGGAAAACCAGGACCGCCGCCTGTTCGGCGGGTTCAGACACGCGTCCCAACGGCTTGGGGATGGCATCGAGGTAGTCCTGGCCGTAGGCCGTGCGCAACTGGTCGAGAATCGGCGTTTCGGTGACACCTGGTGCCGTGCAGTTGATGCGCACACCGCGGGCGCCGAGCGGGACGGCCTTTCGCATGCAGTAGAAGATGATCGCCTCCTTGGACAGCCGGTAGCCGCCGTCGGCGAGCGCTTCGGGATGCCGCTGACACCAGTCGACGCCCTCGTCGAACGTGCGCGTGCTCAGCAGCCCGGCGATGCTCCGGCGATGGTCAAGGTAGCCGGCCGCCGCCAGCGACGACACGCACGCGATCGACGAACCCGATGGCATAGCCGGGACGAGGGCCTCGGTGAGGTGGCGCATGCCAAGGAAATTGATGGTGGCCACCAGCAGCGGGTTGCCCAGCCCCGACGAGACCCCGGCGACGTTGAACAGCGAATCGACCCTGCCGCCGATCGCCTCGACGGCCCGATCGACCGACGCCGGGTCCGCGAGGTCGACTTCGTGAAATTCCTTGACCTGCAGGGTCTGGAGCCCTTCGCGCGAGCGCTCATCGGGCGCCGGACTCCGCCGGTCCAGGCCGACGACCTCGGCACCGAGTTCGGCCAGCAGGCGCGCGACGTCGGCACCGATGCCTGAGGCACACCCGGTGACCACGACGCGCCGGCCGTCGTAGCGCCAGAGGTCGTCGACCTGTCCCACCGGTCAGCCGGATGTCTTTTTGGCGGCCTCGCGCTCCTCCTTGAGGCGCTGGGCGGCCTGCACACGACCCTCGTTGATCTCGGCCATCGCCTCCGGAATCTCGCTCGCGGTGAACTTCCCGCCGCGACCGGTGGGCAGCCCGCCGAAAGAATAGTTCTCGTCGAACTCCGGCGCGTCGGCGGCCGGCCTGCGGGCCTCCACCCGCTCGACGACCGGCTCCAGCCTCTTGGCCTTCTCGGCCACGGCCTTCTCGTCGCGCTCGATGAACTCCGGAAGCACATGCTTGCCCATCAGCTCGATGGCCTCCATCGTGTATTCGTGGCTGCGGGGGTTGAGCAGCAGGATGAGCTCGTCGACGCCGCTCTCCTCGTAGCCGCGCAAGAACTCACGGGCCGTCGCCGGGCTGCCGATCGCTCCCCGGCCGGGCCCGTAGGCCAGGGTCGGATCCTTCGCGGTTTCTTCGAGGTAGCGCTTCCAGACCCCGGTGCGCCCGGGCGTGTGCACGCCGGTCATGTAGTAGTGCATGATTCCGAACGAGAAGAACCCGCCGCCCACTCCGAGGCGGTCGATCGCCTGTTCATCGGTGGGAGCCACCATCATCGACAGGTCACCGCCGATGGCGAGGATGTTCGGGTTGATCTGCGGCGTCACCGGGGCGCCGCGCTCCTCGAGCTCCTTGTAGTAGCCGTTGACGCGCTCGGCCAGCGGGCCGGGCCCGGTGTAGGCGAAACTCAGCGCGCCGATGCACTTCTGCGCGGCCATCTGCACCGACGAGGGCCGCGTGCAGGCGACCCACACCGGCGGATGCGGCTTCTGCATCGGCTTCGGGATCACGTTGCGCGGCGGCATCTCGATGTGCCGGCCCTTGAACCCGGAGAACGGCTCCTCGATCATGCAGCGGATCGCGACCTCGAGCGCCTCCTCCCACTGGGCGCGCTTGTCGGCCGGGTCGATGCCGAATCCGCCGAGCTCACCGACCGACGACGATTCGCCCGTGCCGAATTCGACGCGCCCGTTGGAGATCAGGTCGAGGGTGGCGATGCGCTCGGCGACCCGGGCCGGGTGGTTGACCGCCGGCGGCAGATGCATGATCCCGAAGCCCAGCCGAATGTTCTCGGTGCGCTGACTGGCCGCGGCGAGGAAGATCTCGGGCGCGGTGGAGTGACAGTATTCCTCCAGGAAGTGGTGTTCGGTCAGCCACACCGTCGAGAAGCCCGCCTTGTCCGCAAGCTCGACCTCGTCGAGGCCATCCTGAAACAGGACGCGCTCTTCACCGGGCTGCCACGGGCGCGGCAACGGGAATTCGTAGAAGAGCGAGATTTTCATTTCCTACCTCCGATGTGAATCAACCGAACGAGTGCTGCCGGCGTCGCTCGATGCGACACCGTTGGCGATGTGCCTGGCCGCCACGTAGCCGAACGTCATCGCCGGACCGATCGTGGCCCCGGCGCCGGCATAGCTGCGGCCCATGACCGCCGCGGACGTGTTTCCCACTGCGTAAAGACCCGTCACGACACTGTCGTCGGCGCGCAGGACGCGCGCGTGCTCGTCGGTGCGCAGGCCGCCCGATGTGCCGAGGTCCCCCAGGATGATCTGAAACGCGTAGTACGGCGGCTTGGTCAGCGGATAGAGATTGGGGTTGGGCAGCGTCGGGTCGCCGTAGTAGTTGTCGTAGGCGCTGTCGCCGCGGTTGAAGTCGTCGTCGTGGCCGCCTCGCGCCAGCTCGTTGAAGCGCTCGGCCGTGTGCCGCAGCGCGTCGGCCGGCACCCCGATCTTGCCCGCGAGCTCGTCCCAGCTGCCCGCCTCTTTGACCACGCCCGAGCCCAGCCAGGCCTTCGGCACCTTCCAGCCGGTGGGGACCGGCCCGAACGGCACCTTCGGGATGGGCAGGTGCCCGGCGAGCACGTAGCGGTGGAAGGAACGGATGTCGGTGATCAGCCAGCAGGGGATGTGGGCGACGCCCGACTCGTGCCCCGCGATCATCGCGTGCGCGAAGTCCATGTAGGGCGCCGCCTCGTTGACGAACCGCCGGCCCGCGCCGTTGACGACGAACTGGGACGGCATCATGCGTTCGTTGAGCATGAACTGCAGTCGCCCGTCGGGCCATTGGATCGCCGGGAACCACCACGCCTCGTCGAGCAGGTCGGTGGCGCCGCCGACTTTTTCGCCGGCGCGGATCCCGTCGCCGGTGGCGAGCGGGTTACCGAAGCTCCAGTCCTTCTCCAGCACCGGCAGATACCGCCTGCGCCAATCCAGGTCGTGGTCGAAGCCACCGCTTGCCAGGATGACACCGCCGCGCGCACCGATCCGCTCTGTCGTGCCGTTGCGTTCGATCACCGCGCCGGTGACGTTGCCGTCGACGTCGGTGGCCAGCTCGGTCATCGGCGAGTCCAGCCACAGCGGGATACCACGCTCCGTCATCGCCAGCCGCAGCCGGGCCGCCAGCGACTGGCCGATGGCGGCCATCCGGTCGCCGAACACCCTGGCCCGGAACATCCGCCAGATCAGCTTCACCAGAACCGCTTTGCCCCGCCATGACTGCCGGACCTGGTAGAAGAGCCGAAGGTCTTTGGGGCCCAGCCAGATTCCCTTCGGCGCCAACGCCAGCGGTTGCAGCAGGTTGTGCTCCTCGTCGCCCAGCTTGCGCAGATCGATGGCCGGCACGTTGATCGTGCTGCCGCGCTCCGAGCCGCCCGGCAGCTCGGGGTAATAGTCGGCGTAGCCCGGCTTCCAGACGAACTCGAACCAGCGGCTGGTCTTCTCGAGAAATTCCATCATCACCGGCGCGGTGTCGACGTACTGGCGCAGCCGTGCGTCGCTGACCAGGCCGTCGGTGATCCGGCGCAGGTACTCGAAAACCCCGTCGGGAGACGGCAGGTAGCCTTCGCGTCGCTGCGCCGGCGCGCCGGGCACCCAGATTCCCCCACCCGAAAGAGCGGTGGAGCCGCCGAAGTGGGAACCCTTTTCGACCACCAGGGTGTCCAGCCCCGACGCGTTCGCGGCCAGCGCAGCGGTCATGCCGCCGCCGCCCGAACCGATCACGAGCACGTCGACGACATGATCGAACGACTGGATCATCCGCGTGCCTCCGGCACGGCGGTCCTGATCGCGAAGCCCGCGATCAGCTCGGGGGCCGCGCGGTAGTAGCGCAGCCGGGTCTCGAACGGGCCTTGGGTGGCCAGCGCGGCGAACGCCGCCACCCAGGTGCGGATTTCATGCGCGGAATTACCCGCCTGCGCGGCTATCCACTCGTTGGACCAGCCGTCGAGGGCGGCGAGGTCGCCGTGATCGAAGATCTCCAGAAGGTGTTGGTCCCATCCGGGATTGAGGGGCTGCAGCGGGCCTTCGCCACGCGCGAAGGCCCGGGCCGCCGCCATCACGGCCACCTGCCGGGCCTGCCGCTGCTCGGCTGTCATCGGCCGGCCGTGGATGATGCGGTCCCGGGCGCCCGGCGCCGCGGTCGCCAGCGTCGGAACCGGCGGATCGTGCGACAGTCCACCCGATCCCAGCAGCAGGACGCGTTTGTCCAAGCCGGCGACGAAGCCGCCGACCGCGGCGCCGAGCGCCCGTGCCCGCCGCAACGGCCCCAGCGGCGTGGCGACCGAATTGATGAAGATCGGGACCACCGGCGGTGCCGCGGCGTCGCCGAACAACGCCTGCAGGGGCTGGACCGTGCCGTGGTCCACCTCCATGCTCGCCGAAACCGCCACGTCCACCCCGGCCTCGAGGACCGCCGCCGCACAATCGGTGGCGATGTCGGTGGGCACGTTCAGCGGCCCGGACCGGGTGCCGAAATCGCCGACGCCACTGGCGGCGGTGCCGATGCAGAACGGCGGCATCAGCCTGTAGAAGAACCCGTTGTAGTGGTCGGGGGAAAAGACGACGACGAGCTCGGGGTCATAGTCACCCACGAACTCGCGGGCGCCGGCCAGCGCACCGTTGATGTCGTCAAGGAGATCCTGCGACGGTCCGGGAAGGTTCAGTAGCGGGCTGTGGGACATACAACACAGAGCCAGTGGCACCGTTGCCTCCTCCCTGAGTCACATAGAGGACCTTGAAGAGCGACGCGCTCAACTCCGGCGCGCGCTGAGCGATGCATGCGCCTGCGATGCAGCGATCGGGTCGCAGGAACAACACCGATTCGGTGTGCGCGTCGAACCAGGACTTGAGGGCACCGGAGCGATCTCCGACGATCACGACGTCGGGGTCGTCGTGGCCGGTCCAGTGCAGCTGGGTCAGCGGCCGGGCGGCAACAAAGCGCGCTCCCAACGCTTTCCAGCGCCCGAAGGCGTCCGCCCCGAGCAGGGCGCGCGGGTTGTTGTTCCAGCAGACAACGGCGAAGCCGGGACCCAGCACGTCGTCGAGCAGGACGTCGGGGCCGTCGCGGGTGTCGACCCGGGGCTGGACGAACAGGGTGCCCACCGGCGAGGTCTCCGAGCGGGGCTCCGGGTGGAACACGGCGCCCTGCTCGTAGCGCGGCATCGGCTTGAACCGCATCTCGAGCACGTAGCGCTTCAGGGACGGCATTACCGACGCGGCGCGAATCACACCGTCCCGCAGCGCCGCAACACCCCCGTTGGTCGGCGAGATCACCCGCCCGACCATCGTGGACAGGTCGATCATCGCCCTGGCGTGCTTGCGGCGCTCGACGTCGTAGGTGTCCAGCAGCGCATCGTCGGCCTGACCGCTCACCACCGCGGCCAGCTTCCAGCCGAGGTTGGCCGCGTCGCGGATTCCGCTGTTGTAGCCCTGTCCCTGCCATACCGGCATCAGGTGCGCGGCGTCGCCGGCCAGCAGCAGCCGGCCGCTGCGGAAGGCTCCGGCGATCCGCGAGTGGTGGGTGTAGAGGCGGTGCCGGATCACGTCGACACGGTCGGGGTGTGGAACAAGCAGGCCGAGCATGCGCGCGATGAATGCCGGGTCTTCGGCTTGTTCGTCGGACTCGTGGGCGTGAATCATGAACTCGAAGCGCCGGATACCGTGCGCGATCGAGATCGAGGCGTACGGCCGCGCGGGGTCGGCACCCACCTCGCTGTTGGGGTGGCCCAGGGGGTCGTTGGCGACGTCGACGACCAGCCAGCGCGTCGGCGAGGTGGTGCCGTCGAACGACACGCCCATCAGCCGGCGGGTGGCGCTGCGGCCCCCGTCGCAGCCCACCACGTAGCGCGCCTGCGCGCCCGATGCCGCCCCGTCACCGGCGAGGTCGACCGTCACACCGCTCACGGTCTGGACGCAGTACTCCATCCGACGGCCCCACATCACCTCGACGTGGCCGAACCTGTCCAGACCGGCGAGCAGTTCGGCGTCGACCATCGGCTGCACGAAACCGTTGCGCTTGGGCCAACCGAAACGGGCGTCGGGTGGCGCCATCTCGGCGAGCAGCCGGCGCTTCGCGTCGAAGAACCGCAGGATCTGGTTGGGAACCGTGTGCGGCAGGATGCGGTCGACCAGCCCGATCGACTGGAACGTGCGCAGCGCCTCGTCGTCGAGGCCGACACCGCGGGGGTAGTCGATCAGCGTGTCGCGTTCCTCGACGACCAGCGTGCGGACGCCCTGCAGCCCAAGGAAGTTCGCCAGCGTCAGTCCCACCGGGCCGGCCCCGACGATGACGACGTCCGCCTCTGCGTTCCGGCTGGGGGCCACGGTCAGCGGCCCCGCAGGAAATCGATGTGCAAGCGGTTGAACGTCTTCGCGTCCTCGTACTGAGGCCAGTGGCCGCACCCGGCCATCACCTCGAAGCGGGCACCGGGGATCATCGACGCGATCCGCCGGCCCTCGCCGACGTCGGCGGTCGGGTCGTCGCTCGTCCACAGCACCAGCGTCGGGGCGGTGATCGCGCCGTACTCGGCCGGTCCCAACAGGTTGCGCGCCCGGATCTCCGGGTCCTGCAGTGCCATGATGTCGCGCATCGCCGCGACGAAACCCGGCTGGCGGTAGATGCGTTGCCGGCTCGCGACGAGATCGTCGTAGTCCCTGGACTTGTCGGCCATCAGCCACTTGATGCGCGCCCGCACGGTCTCCCACGTCGGGTTCTCCGCGGCGGCCATCGACAACGAGATGATCCGCTTCATGACCTCCGGATCGGCCTGCGAGCCGCCGGCGGTGTTGAGCACCAGCCGATCGACGCGGCCGGGATGGTCGACGGCGGCACGGGCGGCGACCCAGCCGCCGAGCGACTCGCCGCTGAGGTGAGCGCGGTTCGCACCGATGGCGTCGAGGAATGCCATCAGGTGATCCACGTAGTGGTGCACCTCCAGCGGGTGACCGGGCTTGCCGGTGTAGCCGTGACCCAGCATGTCGATCGACCACGTCGAGAAGTGCTCGGCGTGCGCCTCGAGGTTACGCACGTACGCCTCGGCGTGGCCGCCGGAGCCGTGCAGCAGCACCAGAACCGGGCTTTCGGGGTCGCCGGCATGCAGGTATCGGGTTTGGACCCCGCCGACGTCGAAGCAACCCTGCGTGAACGCGACGCCCTGGAGGTCACTCCAGATGCTTTCGTGTTCCGACACTTCTCGCCTCTCCGTCTGCGATTATGTGATTCTCGCCTCGCGCAAATCAAATGTGCTAATATCGCACATTCGTGTGCACTATGTATAGAGGATCACTGTCGGGCTGATGTCTGTCAAGGGAACGACCAACGGTGTGCCCGGTTCGCAGACCCTGGCCAGGGGGCTGTCCATCCTTCAGGCGGTCGCCACCTCGCGCGCGGGACTGACGGTGCAGCAGGTCGCCGACCACGTCGGGGTGCACCGCACCATCGCCTATCGCCTGCTGGGCACGCTCGCGCAATTCCGGCTCGTGGCCAAGGGCGAGGACGGCCGTTACAGGTCGGCGTCCGGTTTGGCCGTGCTGGGTGCCTCGTTCGACCACAACGTGCGCCAACTGAGCCTGCCGACGCTGCGCGCGCTGGCCGACGACCTCGGCACCACGGTGTCGCTGCTCATCGCCGAGGGCGACCAACAGGTGGCGATCGCCGTGATCGTGCCCAGCCGTGTCTCCTATCAGCTGTCCTTCCACGAGGGCAGCCGCTACCCGCTGGATCGGGGCGCCGCCGGGATCGCGCTGCTCGCAAGCATGCCGCCCCGGCCCGGCGAGCGGGACCTGGTGCAGCAGACCCGAGCGCAGGGTTGGGTGATCACGCACGGTGAGATCGAGCCGAACACCTACGGCCTGGCGGTGCCGGTGCGCCGACGGCCACCGTCGCCGCCCACGTGCATCAACCTCATCTCCCACCGGGAAGACGTGGTGATGCGGGGCAAGGACGCGGTCGTGCGGGCCGCCGACGAATTATCCGAGACTCTCAGCTGACCATCGTTTCCCGAAGGGATGGGCCATGACCGATTGGGACCGGGAAGTCGACATCGTGGTGCTCGGCAGCGGCGCCGCGGGCCTGACGGCGGGGTTGACGGCGGCAGTCGACGGAGCCTCGGTGGAGGTGTACGAGAAGGCCGCGACCGTCGGGGGCACCAGCGCGGTTTCGGGCGGCATCGTCTGGATCCCGGCGCATCGGAGGATGCCGGGACAGGAGCTGACCGCGGCCGATGCGATGAGCTACCTGCGGGCGCAATCCTTCGGTTCGATGGATGAGGACCTGGTCGAGACGTTCGTTCGCACCGGGCCGGCGATGCTCGACTTCGTCGAGGCGCACAGTGACGCCCGGTTCGAGATCGCGCAGGGGTTTCCGGACTACAAGCCGGAGTTGCCCGGCGGACGCCCGGCGGGGGGCCGGTCGCTGGCCGTGCTGCCGTTCGACCTCGACCGCCTCGGCGACTGGGCCGACCGGATCACGGCGTTTCCGCCCGACTTCAGCAACGTCGGAATCGACGCCGAGACGCGGGCCCGCATTCACGCGTCGGCTGACTCGATCACCGACGGGGCGTCCGGACGGATCTGCGTCGCCGGCACGGCGCTCGTCGCCGGGCTCCTGAAGGGGCTGCTCGACGCCGGCGTGGCGCCCCGCACGAATGCTCGCGCCGCTGAGCTCATTTCCGGGTCCGGGCGGATCGCCGGCGCGCGCATCGCGCAGAACGGGGATGAGTTCACCGTTCGGGCGCACCGCGGGGTCATCCTCGCCACCGGCGGCTTCGAGTGGGACGCGTCGTTGGCAGGGGCGTTTCTGCGCGGGCCCATGCACGGCGCGGTGTCGCCGCCCAACAACACCGGCGACGGGCTGCGCATGGCGATGGCCCACGGCGCGGATCTCGCGAACATGGGTGAGGCGTGGTGGGTTCCGATCGTCAGGATTCCGGGCGACACGATCGACGGCAGGCCCCGCAGCCGCAGCGTGCGGCTCGAGCGCACCCGCCCGAGGAGCATCATCGTCAACCGGGCCGGCAAGCGGTTCGTCAACGAGGCCGGCGAATACAACTCGATGGCCGGGGCGTTTCACTACCTCGATCCCCGTGGCGGCTACGTCAACGATCCGGCGTGGATCGTGTTCGACGCGCTGCATCTCAAGCGCTACGGCTTCCTCGGCGTGGCGCCGGGCGAGGCGGTTCCGGACTGGTTTTCGCCGTCGGCGGATCTGCGCGAACTCGGCGCGAAGACCGGCATCGACCCGGACGGCCTGACCCGGACGATCGAGGCGTGGAACCGCAACGTCGAATCCGGATCGGACCCGGAATTCGGCCGCGGCTCAAGCGCGTACGACGGCTACTGGGGCGACGACCGCGCCACGACGCCCGCGGGTAAAACGCTCGGCCCCGTCGACACGGCGCCGTTTCACGCGGTACCGGTGTCGGTCGGCGCGATGGGCACCAAGGGCGGACCACGAACCGACCGCGACGCGCGTGTGCTTCATGTCAGCGGCAGGCCCATCGGCGGCCTCTACGCCGTGGGCAACGCGATGGGCGGTGTCACCGGGCGTGCGTACGGCGGCGCCGGCGGAACACTCGGCCCGGCAATGGTCTTCGGCTTCCGGGCCGGGCATGCCGCAGCCACCGGGAAATCGGTGAGCGAGGCGGGGGCCGACTGAACAGCGTGTTGCTCGGCGACGCCGGCGACGAGGCGCGGGTGCCCGAATGAACGCGAATCACTCCGTGGTGCCGTCGCGCCCGGCACCGTGGTGTTCCGTTACTTCTTCTTCTTGTTCTTCTTGTGTGTCTTCGTACGAGACGTCGGGCTCGAACAGGTCCGCCTCCAGGTGCCGCTTCGCCCGGGTGACCCCGGGTTCGCGCGGCTCGTGCAGCTCGGCCGGCGGGACGGCCTCAGGACGGCGGCGGTCTCTGAACCAATCCCTGGCCAACAGCAGCAGGCCGAGCGCCGCCAGCGCGATGACCACCAGGGCAAGGATCGTGTTGGCGGTCAGGATGGCCACGGCGAGCAACAACAGGCCAACGACGGCCACTACCAGCACGACCATCAACATCGACCATCACTCCCCCTACATGGTTACCCCGGTTCGCCTGGCGGAAAGCGTGTTCGCCGGAACTCACAGCGTCAGGACCGTCGCGGCGGCGGTGCCGGGTGCGCCGTAGACCTGCGCGAAGCCGACCCGCGGTGTGCCGCCGACCTGGCGGTCGCCGGCCTGGCCGCGCAGCTGGCGCACCAGCTCGTGCACCTGCCGCAGCCCCGACGCGCCGATGGGCTCGCCGTTGGCGATCAGCCCGCCGTCGGTGTTGACCGGCATCGCACCGGTGATCTCGGTGGCGCCGTCGGCCAGCAGCTTTTCCTGTTCGCCGTCGGCGCAGAAACCGCACTCGGCCATGTGGATCACCTCGGCGCCCGCGTCAGTGTCCTGCAGCTGAATCACGTCGACGTCTTCCGGTGCCACACCAGCCTTTTCGAACGCGGCCCTCGCCGCGTAGACGGTCGGGGACATGTCCTCGTCGACCGGCGCGTAGGTGGTGTTCACCTCGTAGGCGCCGTAGCGGCGGGTGCGGACCTCGACCGCGCGAACATACACGGGTTTGTCGGTGAACCGCTTGGCGATGTCGGCGCGGCACATGATGGCCGCGGCGGCTCCTTCGTCGGGAGCGCAGAACATGTATTGGGTCAACGGGTAGTTCAGCATCGGCGAGTTGAGGATGGCTTCCTCGGACATCGGCT
>NZ_DATFYW010000173.1:0-20842 GCF_035314905.1 Mycobacterium sp. | reverse complement strand
AGCTCGTCGGCCTCCCGCACCGCCACATCGGGAACCGTTTCGCGCTGCTGGACACCGGTCATCTCGGTCAGCACATCGCCCAGCGACTCCAGATGCTGAATGTTGAGCGTCGTGATCACATCGATGCCCGCGTCGAGCAGTTCCTCCACGTCCTCCCAGCGTTTCTTATTGCGCGACCCGGGGGCATTGGTGTGGGCCAGTTCGTCGACCAGCGCCAGCTGCGGGTGCCGGGCCAGCACCGCATCCACGTCCATCTCCGGCAGCACCCCGCCCCGGTACGGCTCGAGACGTCGCGGCACCACCTCCAGGCCCTCAGCCAGCGCCTGGGTCGCCCGCCGGCCGTGCGGCTCGATGAAGCCGATCACGCAGTCGACGCCCTGCTCACGCTGGCGATGGCCTTCCAGCAGCATCTCGTATGTCTTGCCGACCCCCGGGGCGGCGCCCAGGTAGACGCGCAGCCGTCCCCGCGCCATCAGCCCGCCCGTATCCGTCGGCGGCACATGTGAAACAGCGTAAACGCACACGTGCGTGCCGGCGGTTTCACCCGTCGTAGGCTCGTTGGCATCCTCGGGGTGGTTGCCCGATTCTTGGCGTCGTGGAGCTCGGCTCACGCCAAGATGGACAACAGCGAGGTACTGGTGACGTGAGGTGGTGTACCGATGGAAAGCACGATGCAGGACTTCCCGCTGACCGTGACGGGGATACTGCGGCACGGCGCCCGGTGGCACGCCGACCGCAGGGTGGTGACCGCGACCGGCGACGGCTACCGCGAGATTTCCTACCGGGAGCTGGGCGAACGGGTCGCGCAGCTGGCCCACGGGCTGCGCCGCGTCGGTGTCGGCGGCGACGAGCGCGTCGCGACGTTCATGTGGAACAACCAGGAGCATCTGGAGGCGTACTTCGCGATCCCGGCCATGGGTGCGGTCCTGCACACCCTCAACATCCGGTTGCCCGCCGAACAGCTGGCCTACATCGCCGGGCAGGCCGAGGACCGGGTGATCATCGCCGACCTGTCGCTGGCGCCGCTGCTGGCCGCGGTGCTGCCGCACATGCCGACCGTGCACACCGTGGTCGCGGTGGGTCAGGGCGACCCCGGCCCGCTGACCGGCTCCGGCAGGACCGTGGTGCGCTACGACGACCTGCTCGACGGGCAGCCCACCACCTTCGACTGGCCGGCGCTCGACGAACGCTCAGCCGCGGCGATGTGTTACACCAGCGGCACCACCGGCAACCCGAAGGGCGTCGTCTACAGCCACCGCTCGACGTATCTGCATTCGATGGCGGTGTGCAGCTCCAACGGGCTCACCGTGGTCGACGGCGACCGGATCCTGCCGATCGTCCCGATGTTTCACGCCAACGCCTGGGGGTTGCCCTACGCGGCGGTGATGGCCGGTGCCGATCTGCTGATGCCGGACCGTTTCCTGCAGGCCGACCGGCTGATCGAGATGATCGAGACCTACCGGGCCACGATCGCCGGCGCGGTGCCGACCATCTGGAACGACGTGCTGCAGTCCCTGGCCGCCAACCCCGGCCGTGACATCTCGTCGCTGCGCGTCGTGCCCTGCGGCGGGTCGGCGGTGCCGCTGGCGATGATGAGGGAGTTCCAAGACAAGTTCGGCGTGCCGATTCGCCAGGCGTGGGGGATGACCGAGACGTCGCCGATGGCCGCGGTGGCCTGGCCGCCGCAGGACGTGAGCGACGAGGAGGAGCACTGGGCGCTGCGCAACACCGCCGGCCGGCCGGTCTGCGGCGTGGAGGCCCGCATCGTCGACGACAACGGGAATGTGCTGCCCGACGACGGAAAGTCGGTGGGCGAGTTGGAGGTTCGCGGGCCGTGGATCACCGCGTCCTACTACTGCGACAGCGACCCGTCGAAGTTCCAGGACGGCTGGCTGAGAACCGGCGACGTCGGCAGCATCGACCCTCGCGGGTTCATCACGCTCACCGACCGCGCCAAGGACGTGATCAAGTCGGGCGGGGAGTGGATCTCGTCGGTCGAGTTGGAGCACTACATCATGGAGCACCCGGCCGTGCTGGAGGCCGCGGTGGTCGCCGTTCCCGACGAGCGCTGGCAGGAGCGGCCGCTGGCCGCCGTGGTCGTCAGGGCGGATGCCGTCGTGACGCCGCAGGAGTTGCGGCAGCACCTGAGCGACAGGGTCGTTCGCTGGTGGTTGCCCGAGCGCTGGACGTTCGTCGACCAGGTTCCGCGGACCAGCGTCGGAAAGTTCGACAAGAAGCTGATCCGGGCCCGTTACGCCGAGGACGCGTTCGACGTCCACGAGTGCCACGACTGACGGGGCGCGGCCGTGTACAGCACGATGCAGGATTTCCCGCTGACGATCACGTCCCTGCTGCGCTACGGCACGGGAATGCACGCCGACCGGCTGGTGATCACCGCCACCGACGACGGGTTCCGCGAGATCAGCTATGGCGAGTTCGGTGACCGGGTGGCACAACTCGCCAACGGCTTGTGCCGCCTCGGCGTCCGGCCGGGTGACCGCGTCGCGACGTTCATGTGGAACAACCAGGAGCACCTCGAGGCCTACTTCGCGGTCCCGTGCATGGGCGCGGTGCTGCACACGCTGAACATCCGGCTCTCCGACGAGCAGATCGAGTTCGTCGCCTACGACGCCGAGGACCGGGTCGTGATCGTCGACATGTCGCTGGCCGGGCAGCTGGCCGCCGTGCTGCCGCGGATGGAGACCGTGCACACCGTTGTCGCGGTGGGCGAGGGCGACCTCGGGATGCTCGGCCGTGCCGGCAAGCAGGTGATCCGCTACGACGACCTGATCGGCCGTGAACCGACCGAGTACCCCTGGCCCGCCATCGACGAGAGGTCCGCCGCGGCAATGTGCTACACCAGCGGCACCACGGGCCACCCGAAGGGCGTGGTGTACGGCCACCGGTCGACCTATCTGCACAGCACCGCGGTCTGCAGCACCAACGGCATGACGCTCACCGAAGGCGACCGGGCGCTGCCCGTCGTGCCGATGTTTCATGCGAACGCCTGGGGCATTCCGCACGCGGCGCTGTTGGCCGGCGCGGATCTGCTGCTGCCCGACTGCCACGCACACGCGGCGCGGCTGGTCGACATCATCGAGGCCGCCAAGCCGACCTTCGCCGCCGCGGTGCCGACGATCTGGAACGACTTGCTGCACTGCCTTCAGGCCGACCCGAGCCGCGACATCTCGTCGCTGCGGCTTATCGTCTGCGGCGGCTCGGCGGTCCCGGAATCCCTGATGCGCGCGTATGAGGACAAGTTCGGCGTGACACTGATGCAGCTGTGGGGCATGACCGAAACGTCGCCGCTCGCGTCGTTGGCGCGGCCGCCCAGAGGCATACCGCCCGACGAGGCCTGGCGGCTGCGGGCCACGGCGGGCCGCGCGCTGTTCGGCGTTCAGATGCGCATCGTCGACGACGACGGCAACGCGCTGCCCAATGACGGCGAGTCGGTCGGCGAATTGGAGGTCCGCGGCCCCTGGGTCACCGGCGGCTACTATCGCGGCCGCGATGCCGAGAAGTTCGCGGGCGGGTGGCTGCGCACCGGCGACGTCGGCAAGATGAACCGCCTCGGCTATGTGACGCTGACCGACCGCGCCAAGGATGTGATCAAGTCCGGCGGCGAATGGATCTCCTCGGTCGAATTGGAGAACCACATCATGGGCCATCCCGCGGTTCTGGAGGCGGCGGTTGTCGGCGTGCCCGACGAGCGGTGGCAGGAGCGCCCGCTGGCCGCGGTGGTGGTGAAGGCGGATGCCGACGTCTCCGCGGCCGAGCTGCGGAACTTTCTGCGCGACAAGGTGGTCCGCTGGTGGCTGCCCGAACGGTGGACGTTCGTCGACGAGGTGCCGCGGACCAGTGTCGGAAAGTTCGACAAGAAGCTGATCCGCGCGCATTACGCCGAGAACGCCTACGAGGTCGTCGAATGCCGCGACTGAGTCCATCGACCGAACCGCCGCCCATCGCCGGGGTCCGCAGGTCGTTCGTCATGGCCCGCGGTGTGCGCTTCCACGTCACCGAGTCCGGCCCGCAGGACGGACGCCCGGTCGTGGCGTTGCACGGCTGGCCGCAGCACCACTGGGTATTTCGGGATCTGCTGGCCGACCCGCCGGCCGGGCTGCGGATCATCGCGCCGGACCTTCCCGGGTACGGCGCCTCGGGGCCGGCGCCGCACCGGTGGGCGAAGGAAGACGTCGCCGCCGACATCCTCGCCCTGCTCGATGAGCTCGGCCTCGACCGGGTGCTGCTCGTCGGACACGATTGGGGCGGCTACGTGGGTCACCTCCTGGTCTTGCGCGCCCCCGAGCGATTCGACGGCTACCTCGCGTGCAACATCGCCCACCCATGGCAGACCCCGCGCGCGTTGGCGCCGCATCTGTGGCGCTTTCTGACCTATCAGCCGCTGATGGCCGCGTTCGGTGTGCCACTGCAGCGGCACACCAGGTTCATCGAACGGCTGGTCTTCCGCATCGGCGCGACCCGCGACGCGATCGATCCGGCCACGGCCCGCGTCTACGCCGACCGGTTCCGCGACCCGGTGTGTGCGCGCGCGGGCAGGGACACCTATCGCACGTTCTGGTTGCACGAACTACCCGAAGCTGGACGGCGTCCCGAAACGCGCCGCGCGGCGGTGCCGATTCGCGCGCTGTTCGGCGTCCGCGACTTCGCCATCCATCAGTCGCTCGCGGCGGCGCAAACTGCGAACGCCGACGACTACACGCTCGAAGAGGTCGACTGCGGGCACTTCATCATCGATGAGCGGCCCGACCTGGTGCGGGCGCGGCTCGTTGCGCTCGCCGGCGAAACTCAATCCTGAAAGCGGTAACCCATGCCGGCTTCGGTGAGCAGATGCTTCGGGTGCGACGGGTCGTCCTCGAGCTTGCGGCGTAGCTGCGCGAGATAGACCCGCAGGTAGTGCGTCTCCTTGGCGTACGCCGGGCCCCACACCTCCTTGAGCAGCTCCTCGCGCCCGACGAGCTTGCCCCGGTTGCGCACCAGCATTTCCAGCATGCCCCACTCGGTCGGGGTGAGGTGCACCTCCGTGCCGTGCTTGGTGACCTTCTTGGCAGCGAGATCGACTGTGAACGAATCGGTTTCGACGACCGGCTCATCGGAGTCGGCGGCGGCCGCGCCGCGGCGCACCGCGGCGCGCAGGCGGGCCAGGAACTCGTCCATCCCGAACGGCTTCGTGACGTAGTCATCGGCGCCGCTGTCGAGGGCTTCCACCTTCTCGGTGGCGTCGGTGCGGGCCGACAGCACGATCACCGGCACCGTCAGCCAGCCCCGCAGCCCGGCCAGCACGTCGATGCCGGACATGTCGGGCAGCCCGAGGTCCAGCACGACGACGTCGGGGCGCTGCTCGGCGGCGGCCCGCAACGCGCCGGCTCCGGTCGCGGCGGTGGTGACTTCGTAGCCGCGGACCGACAGGTTGATCCGCAACGCGCGCAGGATCTGCGGTTCGTCGTCGATCACCAACACCCGTGTCACGACTGGTGATCCTCCGCGGCCGCAAGGTCGATTTCCACGGTCAGGCCGCCACCGGGGGTGTCGGTGGCCTGGATCGTGCCGCCCATCGCTTCGACGAAGCCGCGCGCCACCGACAGCCCGAGCCCCACGCCGCTGGTGTTGTCGCGGTCGCCGAGCCGCTGGAACGGTTCGAACAACTGCTCTGCGGTGCCGCGCGGGATGCCCGGTCCCTCATCGACGATGTTGATGATCACCCGGTGGCCGACCTGCCCGGCGTTGACGCGGACCACGCTGTCGGGGGCGTACCGCAGCGCATTGTCGATCAGGTTGGCGAGCACCCGTTCGAGCAGCCCGGCGTCCGCCATCGCGACCGCGTCGTTCACCTCCACCTTGACCCGGTCGATGCCGCCACGGCCAAAACCGGTGGCGCCCTTGCTGATGCTGACCAGCGCCCGCTGCACCACTTCCTCGAGGTACACGCGGTGCAGCTCGGGACGCACGACGCCGGCGGCCAGCCGCGACGAGTCGAGCAGGTTGCCGACCAGCGCGGTCAGCTGGTCGATCGACTCCTCGATGGTGGCCAGCAGCTCGGCGGTGTCTTCGGCGGAGAACCCGATGTCCTCGCTGCGCAGGCTGGATACCGCGGCCTTGGCCGCCGCCAGCGGGGTGCGAAGGTCGTGGCTGACCGCGGACAGAAGCGATCGGCGCAGCTCGTCGGCCTGTTCGATCGCCTCGGCGCGGCCGGCTTCCTCGACGAGCTCACGCTGTTTGACCAGCCCCGCCGCCTGCTTGGCCACAGCCGTGAGCACCCGGCGATCGCGGGCGGCCAGCTTCTTGCCGGCCATCAGCATCCAGAACTCGTCGTCGCCCACTTCGATGGCGGCGTCCGCGGTTTCGACGGTCAGACAGGGGTCGTTGCCGACGCACGCCACCAGCTCGGACGTGCCGTGCTCCTGCTCACGCATCAGGCTGACCGCGCGCTGCGAATAGGCTTCGCGGACTCGCTCGAGCAGCGTCTCCAGGTCGGCGCCGCGCAGCACCGATCCGGCGAACAATGACAGCAGCTCGGCCTCCTGCGAGGCGCTCCTGGCTTCGCGGGTTCGGTTGGCCGCCCTGTCGACCAGCGCGGCCACGGCCACCGCGACAGCGAGCAACACGAACTCTGTCACGGCCGAGTCGGGCTGGGCGATCGTGAACGTGTAGCGCGGGTCGGTCAGGAAGTAGTTCAGCAGCAGACCCGACAGCACCGCCGACAGCGCGGCAGGCGCCACGCCGCCCAGCAGGGCGACGATCAGGACACCGATGACGAACAGCGCGCTCTTTCCGCCGATGCCGATGAAGCGGTCGAGGAACGCCACGGTGACCGCGCAGATCACCGACGGAACCACGATCGCGGCCAGCCATGACAGCAGGTGGTGCTGGCGCGAGGTCATCCGCGACCACGAGTACCCCCGCCTGGCCTCCTCGTGGGTGACCATGTGCACGTCGATCTTGCCGGAGTGCTGGACGACCGCGGCGCCGATCCCCTCGTCGAAGATCCGCCCCCAGCGCGAGCGCCGGGAGGTACCCACCACCAGCTGCGTCGCGTTCATCTCGCGTGCGAAGTCCAGCAGCGCGGTCGGCACGTCGTCGCCGACGACGGTGTGCAGGGTCGCGCCGAGGCTGGCGGCGAGTTCGCGGACCTTGCCCATCTGCGGGGCCGAGACACCGGAGAGGCCGTCGCCGCGGACGACGTGGACGATCATCAGCTCGGCGCTGGACTTCGACGCGATCCGGAAGGCGCGGCGCACCAGGGTCTCGGACTCGGCGCCGCCGGTCACGGCGACGACCACCCGTTCTCGCGCTTCCCAGGTGTCGGTGATCTTGTTCTCGGCGCGGTATTTGGCCAGCGCCGCGTCGACCTGGTCGGCCAGCCACAGCAGCGCGAGCTCGCGCAGGGCAGTGAGGTTGCCGGGGCGGAAATAGTTCGACAGGGCCGCGTCGACCCTCTCCGGGGCGTAGACGTTGCCGTGGGAAAGCCTGCGCCGCAGCGCTTCCGGTGTGATGTCGACGAGCTCGATCTGGGCAGCCGAGCGCACGATCTCGTCGGGGATGGTCTCTTTCTGTTCGATGCCGGTGATCTGCGCGACGACGTCGTTCAGGCTCTCCAGGTGCTGGACGTTGACGGTCGAGATGACCGTGATGCCGGCGTCGAGCAGTTCCTCGACGTCCTGCCAGCGTTTGGGGTTCTTGCTGCCCGGGGTGTTGGTGTGGGCGAGCTCGTCGACCAGCACCACCTGTGGGTTGCGGGCGAGCACCGCGGGCACGTCGAGTTCCGCGAACCGGGTGCCCCGGTATTCGATGTAACGGGGCGGGATCGTTTCGATGCCCTCGATCAGGTCCGCTGTCCGCTTGCGGCCGTGTGTCTCGACCACGGCGGCGACCACGTCGGTGCCACGCTCCAGGCGCCGATGAGCCTCGCCGAGCATCGCGTAGGTCTTGCCCACGCCGGGTGCCGCGCCGAGGTAGATGCGCAACTCTCCGCGCTTGGGCTTGACGCTGGCCGCCGTATGCGTGCGCGGCTCATCGGTGCTCGTCACATGCTCATCATCCACCGGCTCATCATCCACCGGCCGAATCAGCTCTTCACGGCGTATTTCCGATCGAGCTCCACGTTGGCCTGCAGCACGTTCATCCGGGGCTCGCCGAGGAAGCCCAGCGTGCGCCCCGCCTCGTTGTCCACGAGCACCGCCCGCACCTGGTCCGCGGTGATGTGTCGCGCCTTGGCGATCCGGTTCAGCTGGAGATCGGCGTACTCGACCGAGATGTCGGGATCCAGCCCGCTGCCGCTGGCGGTGACCGCGTCGGCGGGAACGACGGGATTCGCCGGGGCCGCCCCCCGGATCGGCACGATCTGGCCGATCGAGTAGTCCTCGCCGAACTTCGCGCACTCGACCCGCACGCCCTCGTAGGTTTGCAGGAACGGTTGCTTGGTAGTCGCACACGGCTGGTTGACGCTGACCACCCTGGTCGGGTGGACGACGTTGCCGCGGGAGTCACGCGGCCCGATCACCGACAGCACCGCGCCGACACCGTCGCCGGTGCAGAACGGGCGGGAGCCGTCCACACCCTCGAGCTGCCCGACGGACTGACTGTTGGTGCACACCGTCGTAAGCAGGCTGGCCTTGAAGCCGGCATCGGCCGGTTTCTTACCCTGCGCTAGCAGCGCCGGGTCGGCGGGCGTGTCGACGACGCTTTCCGGCCCCAGGTTGCTGGCACCTGACGCGGTCGGGTCGTACCCGGTTCCGGCGGCCGACGGGCGGCTCTGGAAGTACTGCGGCAGCGGGTTGCCGTTGTTGTCGGTGAACAGCTGACCGATCAGCGTGCTGCCCACCGGCTTGCCGTTGACGGTGACGATCGACCCTTCGGCCTTGTCGTGCAGGCCGGGGATCTGTGCCACCAGCCAGATGAGCAGCGGGTAGGCGATGCCGGTGATCACGGTGAACACCAGAAGCAGCCGGAAGGCGGCCCAGTGCTGGCGGACGAAATTGGGCAGTTTCATGTCAGGACATCCCCGGGATGAATTGGATGACGAGGTCGATCAGCTTGATTCCGATGAACGGGGCGATGATGCCGCCGACGCCGTAGATGTACAGGTTGCGGCTCAACAGTTTCGAGGCATTGCTGGGTGTGTATCGCACACCGCGCAGCGCCAGCGGGATCAACATCACGATGATGATCGCGTTGAAGATCACCGCCGACAGGATCGCGGACTGCGGGCTGTGCAGCCGCATCACGTTCAGCAGATCCAGGCCGGGGAACATGGCCACGAACATCGCCGGGATGATCGCGAAGTACTTCGCGATGTCGTTGGCGATCGAGAACGTGGTCAACGCGCCGCGGGTGATGAGCAGCTGCTTGCCGATCTCGACGATCTCGATCAGCTTGGTCGGGTCGGAGTCGAGATCGACCATGTTGCCGGCTTCCTTGGCCGCCGACGTTCCGGTGTTCATCGCCACCCCGACGTCGGCCTGGGCGAGCGCGGGCGCGTCATTGGTGCCGTCGCCGGTCATCGCGACCAGCTTGCCGCCCTCCTGCTCGCGTTTGATCAGCGCGAGTTTGTCCTCGGGGGTGGCCTCGGCAAGGAAGTCGTCGACACCGGCCTCGTCGGCGATGGCCTTCGCGGTCAGCGGGTTGTCGCCGGTGATCATCACCGTGCGAATTCCCATCCGCCGCATCTCGTCGAAGCGTTCACTCATCCCCTGCTTGACGACGTCCTTCAGGTGAATGACACCGAGCACCTCGGCTTTTCCGTTTAGCACCTGGCCGACCACCAGCGGGGTGCCACCGCTCGCGGAGATGCCGTCGACGATGCTGCCGAGTTCGCTCGGCACCACTCCGCCCTGGGCACGCACCCAGTCGGCGACGGAGCTGGCCGCGCCCTTGCGCAACTGGTGGCCGCTCCCCAGGTCGACACCCGACATCCTGGTGGCGGCCGAGAAGGCGACCCATTGAGCGCCGAGCAACTCGCCGGGCGTCCTGGCCCGCAGGCCGAAGTTCTGTTTTGCGAACACGACTATTGAACGGCCTTCGGGGGTTTCGTCGGCCAGGCTGGACAGCTGCGCGGCGTCGGCCAGCTGGTCGGAGGACACGCCGGGCAGGGGCACGAAGTCCGAGGCCTGCCGGTTGCCCAGCGTGATCGTGCCGGTCTTGTCGAGCAGCAGTGTGTTCACGTCGCCGGCCGCCTCCACCGCGCGGCCCGACATCGCGAGCACGTTGCGCTGCACCAGCCGGTCCATCCCGGCGATGCCGATCGCGGAGAGCAGCGCACCGATCGTGGTCGGGATCAGGCAGACCAGCAACGCCACCAGCACGATCCCGGTCACACCGTTGGAATTGAGCGCCACGGTGTCGGGCACGCCAGGGTTGTTGGCCTTGGAGTAGATCGCCAGCGGCTGCAGCGTGGCCACCGCGAACACGAAGATGATCGTCAACGCGGCCAGCAGGATGTTCAGCGCGATCTCGTTGGGCGTCTTCTGCCGGTTCGCGCCCTCGACGAGGGCGATCATCCGGTCGATGAAGCTCTCACCCGGCTTCTGGGTGATCTTGACGACGATGCGGTCCGACAGCACGGTGGTGCCGCCGGTCACCGCCGAGCGGTCGCCGCCCGACTCCCGGATCACCGGCGCGGACTCGCCGGTGATCGCCGACTCGTCCACTGACGCAATGCCTTCGACCACGTCACCGTCGCCGGGAATGGCTTGACCGGCTTCGACCACGACGATGTCGCCCTGGCGCAGCAGCGGTGCCGCCACCTCTTCCTCGACACCGGGAACGCCCGGCTCCCAGCCCTGCAGGCGCCTGGCCATCGTCTGGCTCTTCGCCTTGCGCAGGGCGTCGGCCTGCGCCTTGCCTCTGCCCTCGGCGACCGCCTCGGCCATGTTGGCGAAGTAGACCGTCAGCCACAGCCAGAACACGGTCAGCCACGCGAACCACGTCGAGTGGATGATCGCCAGGACGGTGGTCCACGCCGCGCCGATCTCGACGATGAACATCACCGGGTTGCGCCACAGCGTGGTCGGGTCGAGCTTGCGCAGCGCGGCCGGCGTCGACTTCAGCAGCATCTTCGGGTCGAGCAGGCCGCCCTGGACACGCTTGCCGGCGATGGACGTCCGCTGCGGTGTCTCAGGCGAATCGATTGTGGGAGCAGACATTAATGGATTCCTTCAGCGAGAGGACCTAGCGCCAGCATGGGCAGGAACGTGAGCGCGACGAGGATGACGGTGACGGCGGCCACCATCCCGACGAACTGGGGCCGGTGGGTGGGCAGCGTCCCGGCGGTCCCGGGTGTGGTGCCCTGCCGCGCTAGCGAACCCGCCAGTGCCAGCACGAATATCATCGGCAGGAACCTGCCGAACACCATCGCCAGACCCAGCGCGGTGTTGTACCAGACGGTGTTGCCGCTCAATCCGGCGAACGCGGAACCGTTGTTGTTCGCCGCCGAGGTGAATGCGTAGAGCACCTCCGAAAACCCGTGCGGACCGGTGTTGAGCATCCCCGCCCGCTGTCCGGGCAACGCCATTGCGATCGCGGTGCCGATCAGCACGATCAGCGGCGTGGTCAGAAAGTAGATCGACGCCAGCTTGATCTCGCGCGCGTTGATCTTCTTGCCGAGGTATTCCGGCGTGCGCCCGACCATCAGGCCCGCGACGAAGACCGTGATGACCGCGAGAACGAGCATGCCGTACAGGCCGGAGCCGGTGCCACCCGGTGCGACCTCGCCGAGCTGCATGTTGAACATCGCGATCATGCCGCCCAGGCTCGTGTAGGAGTCGTGGAACGAGTCCACCGCACCGGTCGACGTCAAGGTGGCCGCGTCGCCGAATATCGAGGAGTTGGCGACGCCGAAACGCTGCTCCATGCCTTCCATCGCCGAGCCCACCGAGGTCGGCACCGTGCCGTGGTGCTGCAGCTGGGTCCACAGGATGAACGTGACGCTGATCAGGGCCAGCGACGCCATGATCGCCACGATCGCGTATCCCTGCTTCTTGCTGCCGACCATCCGGCCGAAGGTGCGCGGCAGCGAGAAGCTGATCACCAGCAGCAGGAAGATTTCCAGCCAGTTGGTCCAGGTCGTTGGGTTCTCGAACGGGTGGGCCGAGTTGGCGTTGTAGAACCCGCCGCCGTTGGTGCCGAATTCCTTGATGACCTCCTGGCTGGCGACGGGGCCTCCGGTGATGGTCTGCTGGGCGCCGCCCAGTGTGGTGACGACCTGATCGTTCAGGTGGAAGTTCTGGATCGCGCCGCCGGCGATCAGCACGATCGCGCCGATGACCGCAACGGGCAGCAGGATCCGGAACACACCGCGGACGAGGTCGACCCAGAAGTTTCCGAGCTCGCCGGTGTGCCGGCGGGCGAAGCCGCGAACCACGGCGATGGCCACCGCCATGCCCACCCCGGCCGACACGAAGTTCTGCACCGCCAGGCCCGCCATCTGCACCAGGTGGCCCATGGTCGACTCGCCCGAGTAGTTCTGCCAGTTGGTGTTGGTGATGAAGCTGATGGCAGTGTTCCAGGCGAGCGCCGCGGTCATCGGTGTCCCCGGATTGTGCGGGTGCAGCGGCAGCTTGCCCTGGACCAGCTGGAACACGAACAGGAACAGGATGCTGATGGCCGAGAAGGCGAGCATGCTGCGCGCGTACGCGCCCCAGGTCTGCTGCACGTCGGGGTCGGCGCCCATCAGCCGGTAGGTCACTTTTTCCGCACGGGAGTGCTTCTCCGAGCTGTAGACCCGGTACATGTAGTCGCCGAACGGCACATGTGCCGCCGCGAGCGCAAGCACGAGTACGACGAGGAAGACGATCCCTGCCGTTGTAGTAGTCACTAGAACCTCTCCGGAAAGAGCAGGGCGGCAAGAAGAAACAGCGCGACGAGGATGGACAGCGCCAGGCCGATCACGTTTTCGTAGCTCACAGCCGCTCGACCAACTTCTGCGCGAGGCCGAACAGCGCAAAGATCGCCACCGTCAGCACGATGAATGCCAAGACGGACATCTGGTCTCCGTTCAGTCTGGAATCCGTACGGGCCGCTCACCGTATTCATGCGGGGCAGCATCCGCTGGGCCCTCGTCGGCGAGGACCGAACCGAAGCTAGCCCCGGCCGTTGGGGGACACGACCGGCGTTGACGCTTTCTTAACGGCTTGGCGAGGCTCCTTTACAGACTTCGTCGGTGTGACCAAAGCCGCACACCCTGGCCGACGTCAAGAATGCGCCAACGGCCGCCGCTTCAGCGTTGGAATTCCGTAATTGCCCGAAGACTCACACTGTTTCGGCCTAAATTGACCGGGTTACTGACGGCTCGGCGAGGAGTTACTTCCATCGAAGATCCAACCCGCTGGGGGACGGCGGCCTACCTGCAGATCATCGCGGTCATTGCGGTGGTCGCGGTTCTTTCTGTACCGCTCGGTAACTACATGGCCCGGGTGTACTCCGATACCCGGCACTGGCGCGTCGAACGACTGATCTACCGGCTGGTCGGCGCACAGCCCCACGATGGCCAACGCTGGCCGAAGTACGTCACGTCGCTGCTGGCCTTCTCCGCGGTCAGCGTCCTGTTCCTCTACGCGCTGTTGTTGATCCAGAACCACCTTCCGCAGCCGTGGGGTCACCCGGGCATGACCCCAGCGCTGGCGTTCAACACCGCGATCTCCTTCGCGACCAACACGAGTTGGCAGAACTATGCCGGCGAATCGACGCTCGGCCACGTCGGACTGATCGCGGGCCTCGGTGTGCAGGCGTTCGCCAGCGCCGCGGTCGGAATGTCCGTGGCCGTCGCGCTGATTCGGGGCCTTGCGCAGACTCAGCTCGAGGAGATCGGCAATTTCTGGGTCGATGTCGTGCGCAGCGTCGTACGTATATTGGTGCCGCTTTCGGTGCTGGTGACCCTGGTCCTGCTGCTGTTTGGCGTGGTCAACAACTTCAACGGCGCGCACGACATGACGACGCTGTCCGGCGGCGGTCAGACGATCCTTGGCGGCCCGGTCGCCTCCTGGGAGTCGATCAAGCTGATGTCCGGCGACGGGGGCGGCGCGTTCAATGCCAACAGCGCGCATCCGTTCGAGAACCCGACACCGTTGAGCAACTTCGTGGAAATAGTTGCGATGGTGATCATTCCGGTGGCGTTGCTGCGGACTTTCGGGGTCATGGTGCGCGAGAAGACGCGGGGTTGGGCCTTGTTCGCCGCCGCCGGAGTCCTGTTCGTGATCGGCACCGTGATTCTCGCCGTCGCAGAGATGGCCGTTCACGGCACCGCCATCCACGCCGCGGGCGCCGCCACTGAGGGAACCGAGACCCGGTTCGGTGTGCCGGGCAGCGCGCTGTTCGGGCAGGCGGCGACGGGGAGTGGCGACGGTGCGGCGAACTCGTCGTATGACAGCTTCGCCAGCTTCGGTGGGGCGATGCTCATGGCCAACATCATGTTGGGTGAAGTGAGCCCCGGCGGTCCCGGCAGTGGCCTGTATGCCCTGGTGGTGATGGTGCTTCTCGCGGTGTTCCTCGGCGGCCTGATGGTGGGCACCACGCCGGAGTACCTGAGGAAGCGCCTGCAGGCCCGGCAGATAAAGCTCGTGAGTCTCTACATCCTGGTGTTCCCGGCGACGATCCTTCTCGGTTGCGCGGTCGCCATCGCGGCGCCCGGTGAACGCGCAGCGATGCTCAACACCGGCTCTCACGGATTGTCGGAGGTGCTGTACGCGTTCACCAGTTCGGCAGCGAACAACGGCAGTGCCTTCGCCGGACTCAGCGGCAACACGACGTGGTACAACATCGCCCTGGCGGTCGTGATGGCGGTGGGCAGATACCTCCCGATCATCCTGGTGCTCGGGCTGGCGGGAAGTTTCGCGGCCCAGCGCACCGGAGTGGTCACCGCGGGCACGCTGCGCACCACCAGGCTCAATTTCGTCGGCCTCGTCGTCGGTGTCACCGTGTTGATGGTCGGCCTCGAATACCTTCCGGCGCTGGCCGTCGGCCCGCTGGCCGACGGGCTGGCGTGATCGTCAACGGGCCATCAAGGTTTTCCGCGCCGCTGTAAAGGAAGCGCAAGAAAGCCATCCCGGCGATCCGCGTCGGCGTAACGATGATTCATGACGCTTTTCCACGGGCTTCGCCCGCGGTCATCGATGGATCGGGTAATGCGCTGCTGCTCGCAGTGGCAGAAGTCGTTTCCCGACGCCGAGATCGTCTATCCCGTACGGGTGTTGCGAACGCCGGGCGCGGCGCAGTGGCTGCGCGGGCATGGGCTCGGGCTGAGCGCGAATTGCGATGACGACCTCGCGCACGTGATCGCGGCGGGTGTCGCGCCGCGGCGGGTCGTGCTGCACTGCGACGACCTGCCCGCCCGAACGATGTGGCACGCCGTCGGCCTGGGCGTCGGCCAGTACATCGTCGGATCGCGCGAGCAGATGTCCACGCTGTCCGCGTGCGCCGAACGGCCGCAGTGCGTCGTCCTCGACGTCACGGATGAGCCCGACGACGCGATGGTGGAGGCGATGCTCGACCAGCCCAACCTCGAGGTCTCGGGACTTCACAGCGGGCTCGACCGCATCGACACGGTCGACGAGATGATCGCCGTGATGGCCCAGCTTCGCTACCACCGCGGCACGCTGCTGACCCGGCTGTCCGTTGCGGTGTCCGGCACCGACGAGCGCCCGATCGAGGCCATCGCCGGCCAGCTCGACGACACCGTCGAGGGCGGTTGCGCGCGGTTCAGGTATCCGCGCCCGGTGGTCCAGGTGTGCCCGGACTGGCTCGCGTTGACACGCGAGACGTGATTGCCGGCGCATTCTGAAATATGCCCTGAGCTGCCGAGACATCTCGGGATCACACCAGCCGCGTGAAGTAGCCAACGACACAGCGGCGGAGATGGCACCCGCGCAGGCGTCTGGTCCATGATGTTTGACGACCTGACTAATCCACGACAGGACGCGGATGACCCAGACACCTGCTGAGGCACCAGAACGCCGGATCCGGCTGACCCATCACCTGGTCGAGCTCGAAGACGGGCACCAGGTCGGTGTGTCGGTCGGCGGTGCCGGCGTGCCGCTGGTGTTCATGCACGGCCTGGCCCTGAGCCGCCGCGCATATCTGCGGATGCTCAGCCGGGTGGCCGGGCTCGGCTTTCTCGTCATCGCGATCGATGCGGCAGGCCACGGCGACACCCGCAACCTGCCCGGTAGCGCGCGCGACCTGGCGGACCGCGTCGAGCTGACCGTGCGCGCACTGGACGCGCTGGGTGTGCGGCAGGCCATCTTCGCCGGCCACTCGATGGGCGGGCGGATGGCGATTCAGCTCGCCGCCGCGGCCCCCGAGCGCGTGCTGGCGGCCGTGCTTCTCGACGCCGCCGCCGGGGCGAGCTTCGACGAGACGGCTCCGGGCCTGCTGAAGTCGCCGCGCAGGGCACTGCGGACGATTCTCGGCGCGGCCTACGACACCCACAAGGACCCGTCGCGGCTCCAGCCCGCGGAGCGCGGGAGCTACCTGCGCATGCTTGCCGCCATCGCCGGTCGCAACGCGCGGCACCCGGCCGCGGTGGCCGGGGCCGCGCGCGCGATCGTCCACTCCGGCGACTACACACCGATGCTGCACGTGATGCGTGATCAGGAGATCCCGACGATCGTGGTGCACGGCGAGAAGGACCTGGTCGTGCCGTTCGACTGCGCGGTCGACATGGCCCGAGACGCCGACGGCACGCTGTACAGGGTGCCCGACGCGTATCACTCGTGGATGATCGCCAACCCGAAGCAGGGCGCCGACGCGCTGCGCCAGCTTCTGCGCGGCGAACTGGGCGAGGTGCTGCGCCACACCGCGGATGCAGTGGGTATCCGCAGCGTCGACGACGCCGCGGCATGGGAGCGCGCCCTGCTCGAGCCCGACGCGGTTGTCCTGGAGCTCAACGGCGACGTTCACGAGGTGGGCGTGGAGGAACCCCAGCCCGTGGAGCTCGAGTTGGTTCGTCGGGCCCGGCGGCCCCAGCACACGAAACGGATGCCGTGGCTTCGCCGTAGGTATCGGCGTTGGAGCGCAAGACATTCCGAGCGCGGACGGTCGGTTGTCCGGTGGGTCCGGCCGGACACCCGCGCGGTGTGATGAGCCTGGCATTGGTGTTGGCCGGTGGCGGTGTCGCCGGAATCGCTTGGGAGACAGGTTTTCTGCTTGGTGTCCAAGACGAATCTCCGGAGACCGCGAGCCGCCTGCGCCGGGCCGACGTGCTCCTCGGAACCTCGGCGGGCTCTACCGTCGCAGCGCAGCTCGGCAGCGGTGTCGGCCTGGCGGAACTGTATGCGCGTCAGCTGTCGGAGACCACCCACGAGATAGGGCCGCACATCGACTTCGGCGAACTCATGACGCTGTTCGAACGGGCGGCCGCGGACAGCAGCGCTTCGGTCACGCGACGACTCAGGCTGATCGGCGAGCTGGCGGTGTCCGCACCGACCGTCGCCCTACAGGTGCGCAGGGCGGTGATCGCCAAGCGCCTGCCGTCGCACGACTGGCCGGACCGGCCGCTGAGAATCACCGCGATCGACGTGAAGACCGGTGAGCGGGTGATATTCGACCGCAACAGCGGGGTGGAGCTCATCGATGCGGTGGCAGCCAGTTGCGCCGTGCCGGCGGTCTGGCCGCCCGTGACGATCGGCGGCCGTCAATTCATGGACGGCGGGGTGGGCAGCAGCGCGAATGTCGACGCCGTCGCCGACCACGAAACGGTGGTGATGTTGGCGCCGACGGCCGAACCCGGGTTGTCGCCGTTCGGCCGCAGCCTCGCCGACGAGCTTGAACAACACCGCACCGGGCCCGCCCTCGGCATCTTCGCCGACGATGCCTCGATCGCCGCGTTCGGCCGTGATCCGCTCGACCCTCGTTGTCGGGCGCCCTCGGCGATCGCCGGACGGGACCAGGGTCGTCGCGAAGCGGCCGGGTTGGCGGCCTTTCTCGCGGCGTCAGCTCAGGTCGCGGCGGCGGAAGGTGAACAGCCCGAAGCCGATTAACACCGCGTCGATGGCGAGCAGCCAAAGCACAGGCGCGGGCCGGAACGACTCGCCCGGTATGTGCTGCGTGTGCGTGAACGGGACGAGGTCGAGCAACCAGTGCGAGACGCCGGCGATGGAGCCTAGGAGGTAGAGGGCGACGAACGCGACCAGCACGGCCCACGCGACTGGAGTGAATCGCGGCAGCACCCCGAACACGGCGACCGTGACGGCTGCGGGCAGCCAGACTGACGGGAGTTGAATTGCGGCCAGGGCGATTACGGTCGCCAGTTTTCCGCCGACATCGCCCGCGGCGGCGCCATATGACAGCCCGGCGATCGCTCCTGCCGACAACAGGGCTGCGGCGGAACCCGCGATCGCGAAGAACAGATGGCTGGCAACCCATCTCGAGCGTCCGACGGCCGCCGCCAGGATGGTCTCCGCGCGCTGCGCGGTCTCCTCTTGATGGAGTCGCAGTGTCGCGGAGATTGCCAGCGCGGCGGCCGCGACGGCGAGCAGGCTGAACGCGATGGTGAGGAATGAGTTCTCCAGCGCTGCCGACCCGCCGAGGCGGTTGATGATCTCCCGCAGTTTGGTGTTGCTGCCGAACTGATCTCCGATGCCGTGCACGACACTGCCCGCCAGCAGTCCATAGAGGCACAAGCCGATCGTCCAGGCGAGCAGCGAGCCCCGTTGCAGATGCCACCCCAGACCGAACGGGCCCGATAGCGTCGGCGGCGCGGTGGCCGGGCCGTCGCGTTCGCCGATCAGCCCGGCACCGACATCGCGTCCGCGCAGCAGAACGTAGGCCGCGACCGTCAACGCGGCCGTGGCCGCCAGCGCCAACAGCAGAACCCACCATCGGTCACCCGCGTACGGGCGGACCTGCAAGGACCATCCCAGCGGCGAAAACCACGACAGACTGCCCGAACCCGCATCGCCGACGGCACGCAACGCGAAAGCCGTACCGAGAACCGCGAACGCGATTCCGCGCGCGGTGCGCGCGCTGACGCTGAGCTGGGCGGCAACCGCCGCGACGGCGGCGAACACCAGGCCGGAGCAGGCCAGTGCCAGGCCGAATGCCAGCGATCCCGAGGGCTCCACATCGGTGTTGAGCAACCCGGCGGTGCCGATGAGCCCGGTGGCGACGGATGCTCCGAATGTCATCAGCAGCGCGGCGGTGAGGCCGGCATAGCGTCCGACCACCGTCGAATCCACCAGTTCGGCACGCCCGGATTCTTCTTCGGCCCGGGTGTGGCGGATGACGGTCAGGATCACGGCGACCGCGATGAGCGTGTGGAACATGCCGGCCTTCCAGATGCCGACCGCGCCGAGGCTGTCGTTGTACACGTTGCCGTACAGGGCGCGTTCGGCCGTGCTGGCCATGATCGACGCGACAAAGGACGCACGGTCGGCGGCGGTCGGGGCCACCTTCTGCATGCTGTCGATGTAGACGGGCCCCAACGGCAGGGACAGCAGTAAAACCCACAACGGCAGCACGATCCGGTCGCGGCGCAGGTAGAGCCGGAGAAGTTTGACCGTTCCCGTGAACGGGCTGCCTGCCGGGGCTTCGTGGCGGTGTTGCGGCCGGGCGAGTGTTGCGGTGCTCATGCCGACACCGCGCCCGTACTGCTGACTTGCCGGTCCTGGCCGTCAAGCTTGTAATGGCGGAGGAAAATCTCCTCGAGCGAGGGCGGTTGGCTTACCAGCGAGCGAACACCGACCTTGGCGAGCACCCGGATGAAGTCGTTGAGGGCGTCGGGGTCGACCTGCACGCGCAAGACGTTGCCTTCGACGATGACATCCTCGACTCCTTTGATTCCGGTGAGCTCCCCTGGATTCCCGAGCAATTCGGCTTTGATCGACACCCGGCTTAGGTGGCGCATCGACTCCAGGCTGCCGCTCTCGACCGCCTTCCCGGCGCGGATGATGGTGACCCGATCGCATAGTGCTTCCATCTCGGACAGGATGTGGCTCGAGACGAAAACGGTCGCGCCGCGGTCGCGAGCTTCGGTGACGCAACGGCGGAACACGCGCTCCATCAACGGATCCAGGCCGGCGCTGGGCTCGTCCATCAGCAGGAGTCGCGCGTACGAGGAGAATGCGGAGATCAACGAGACCTTCTGCCGGTTGCCCTTCGAATAGGTGCGGGCCTTCTTCTTGGGATCGAGTTCGAAGCGTTTGATCAGCTCGTCGCGGCGCTGCGGGTCGAGGCCGCCGCGCATGCGGGCAAGCAGGTCGATGATCTCGCCGCCGGTCAGGTTCGGCCACAGCGTCACATCCCCGGGCACATAGGCTATTTCGCGGTGCAGCCCAACAGCGTCCCGCCACGCGTCGCGGCCGAACACCGTCGCGCTGCCCGATGTCGGACGCAGGACGCCGAGAAGAATGCGGATCGTGGTGGACTTCCCGGCGCCGTTGGGCCCGAGAAAGCCGTGGATCTCTCCGTCACCGACCTGAAGCTCGAGGCCGTCAAGGGCCCGGACGCGGCCGAATTGCTTGTGCAGATCCTTGACGTCGATGACAGCGGACATCGGCCCCCCTCAGTGGTCTTGGCGACCTTCATCCTTCTCCGGCGCCCTACCGCCGGGAAGAGGGACACCACCGCAATCGCAGATCAGATCGGGACTGGCCCCAGGGCGGTACCCCGCCGCCCCAGGGAGCGCCCTGGAACCGGCTGCAAATCTGCTGCGCAGAGCAGCCGTCGACCCAGATCTCCGTCAGCCCTCGTCGTCGTTGTTTTTTCGGAGGAGTTCTTCGGGGTGGTGGAAGGTGTTGGTGCGGGGCTGGCCGTCGTGGGGGTACCTCCCGCTTGCGGGGGCGTGGGGTGGGGGGATCCATTCGGTGCGTCCGTCGGCGCGTTTTCGGGTGGTCCA
>NZ_DATFYW010000172.1:0-28813 GCF_035314905.1 Mycobacterium sp. | reverse complement strand
CCACATCTACGAAAGCCGCCAAGAAGCGCTCGCATGGCTCAACAGCCGCGCCGACAACGGATCCCGGCCACCCGGATAGGCCGCCCACCACCGGGTGTCACCCAGACCGGCGGGCTAACGGGTGTATTCATAGAAACCCCGACCGGACTTGCGGCCCAAGCGACCCGCCGCGACCATGCGTTTCATCAGCGGTGGCGCAGCGTACGCGTCTCGCCTGAACTCATCGAAAAGCGACTCGCACACCGCCTGCAGGATGTCCAGCCCGATGAAGTCGCACAATTCCAGCGGTCCCATCGGATGACCGGCGCCCAGCTTCATCCCTGTGTCGATGTCCTCACGGGTGGCAAAGCCTTCCTCGTACATGCGGACCGCGCCGATCAAATAAGGCGTCAGCAAGAAGTTCACGATGAACCCGGCGCGATCCTTCGTCTCGATAGAACGCTTACCGAGCCGCGCGACGAACTCCTGCGCCAGTGCGACCGTCTCGTCGGCGGTGTCAAGCGCACGCACGATCTCGACCAACTTCATCACCGGCACCGGCGAGAAGAAGTGCAGGCCGAGCACGCGGGCGGGATTGGCGACCACGCTGGCGAGTTCGGCGATCGGGATGGAGGACGTGTTCGAGGCCAGGACGGTGTCGTGGCTGACGATCTCGTTGAGCTCCTTCATGATCGAGATCTTCAGACCGAGATTCTCGGGGACCGCCTCGATGACCAGGTCGCTGCCGGCGACATCTTTGAGTTCGCTGGTGAAAGTGACCCTGGCCAGTGCGGCAGCTCGATCGTCAGCGTCGAGCTTCCCCCGTTTCACCGCGCCGTCCAGCGAGCGCTCCAGCCGGCTGCGCGCGGCCGCCGTGAACTCGGGCAACTCCCGAATCACCACCGGAAACCCGGCCAGCGATACCGATTCCGCGATACCCGCGCCCATCAGCCCGCCCCCCAACACGGCTACCGATTGAATTGTCCGTGACATGGCTTACCTCCATCGCAAAAACTCAGGCGCCTGATCCCGATATCACGCCACCGCACCACGGACCCATCCCGCAGGCGATGCCGGGTGCGGTCACCATGAGCACCTCCACCGGCGTGTACTGCGAAAAGCGTATGGATCCCCACCGGTTCGGCCATTGTGCGGCCCAACCGGGATCGCCGGTCACTATTGGCGCGCCGAACAACAGCCACCGCGGTTCACCGATCCCGTCCCGCGAGGCCCCCCGCCACCTGCAACACACCCGACACCACCAGTTGTCACGCGGCGACCAGCCGTAAGGCACCCCAGGTGCGCTGCTGCCGCCGTATGAACCTGGCCGATACCGCGGGGCCGCCGGGTAGCGTGGTGCTCAGCGCGTTGCCGGCGTAGAACACGGTCTCCGAACGTCGCGGCGTGACGACCACCCCGGCCGCCAAACGCAGCAAGCTCGCTGGACCTCGGCCAAGTGCTGGATCGACAGCAACGCCGCGCCACCACCGGCACCGCCCAGCCCAGCCACCGGTACGCGCCGTAGCGAACGCCCCCTCCCGTCGAGAGGAATCACCGGCCGGCGCGGCGCGGGCCACGGCTACAGGTCCGCTGGACGCCAGGGCCGACCTCGGTGACGACACCGGCCAGATCACTGGCCCTGCCCGGACGGAAACGTCGCCAGGATGATCTCGTGGAATACGCCCTGAAGGACCCTGGCTTCACCCGGATTAATACCGGCTGTCTTAACCTCGACCAGCACTTCACACCAAAGCGCCATCGACTTGCCATGGTTCGTGTGCGTCTCGCGGGAGGGCAAAAGGCGAAGCTAGTTCTGCTGAGATGTAGGTTCTCATCCCAAATGGCGGATCGCGACTCTCCTACCTGCGGTTCTGCATAATTCTCATCAAAATGGCGGACGGGTTGTTCTCATCTTGGTGGCGGATCCTATAACCATACGGTTGTGCAGAACTCGCCTTTAGAGCGTGAGTTGGCCTCTGCTTGACCGCCCCTTGCGATGTAGGCGGCTTCGCATTCGGCACGTTGGCACTGTCTGGTGTCACACCGACATCTGGTTAGCAGATGACCGTCGGCGGGCAGCTCAGATTCAGCCGCGCTCATCGGGTGCTGTAAGCGCCGGTGTTTCGTCTATGGTCCAAATATCCACGGCCACAGGCCTTTAGCAGCATAGCTGTCGGGTTCGGGGCCTGGGGAGGGTTGAGCGGGTCGGAAAGCGGCGCAGGGCGGCACGAGTCCATCGCTGCCCGGCCCATCCCTGCCGGTTCTTACCGGGCGCGCTGTCATTGCGGGTCGCCGCCGCCGGGCTGATCTGGAACAGCGGGTGGCCCGATGTTCAGAATCCATGGCGACTACTGCTTGGCGAGCGCAATCCTCATCTGTGCCTCGTAGTCTTCGACGCGCTCGCCGCTGACGTCGACGATCACCCGGTGGATGCGGCCGGTGAATCGGAACGGCGGTGTGTAGTCTGGGCTGACCGGCGCGCCGGTGTCGGCGCCGACGAGCATCGCGCCACCCTGGGCCAGCCGGATCGGGGTGGTCACCGGCAGGTCCCCGCTGCCCACCTCGGCGCCGTCGGCGAACAGGGCGACCCGTCCGGGGGTTCCTTTGCCGTGCTTGATGTCCGGTTCACCGGTCGGGGTGAACTCTATGCTCAGGAAATGCCGCCCAGTCGGTACCGGGGTCGGTGATTTGACGTAGTAGATGTCTTTGGCGACGTAGTTGTGCGCGAAGCACAGCAGACCGTCCTGGATGTAGAAGGTAATGCCGCCGTCATAGCCGCCCATACTGAGCAGCACACCCTCGGTACCGTCGGTCGTTTCGACTTCCGCGGTGATCGAGTACGGCCGGTTCAGGATTTTCGGCGCCGCCGCGGCCGGAATGGACTGTGTCCCCGGGTACAGCACGTAACGGTCGCGGCTCGCCGCGATTTGCGGGCGCTCGTCGGCGATGCGGGTAACGCCGCGGCTGTCGATGGGCAGCACGTTGTACTTGCCCGCCTCGGTGTACCACATGCTGATCATCGCGATCAGCCGGGCGCGTTCCTGGTCGGCGAGGTTCGTCGTCTCCGCGACGTCCTGGGCGACGTGGTAGAGCTCCCAGCCGGTCGCGTCGAGGTCGGTCAGCATGTCGGCGGTGATGGCGTCCCCAAACTTGTGCTCTGATTCGGCGAACGACGTTCCGGGCCAGGGGCAGACCGCGCGCCAGCCGTCGTGGTAGAGCGAGCGGTGTCCCAGCATCTCGAAATACTGGGTGCTGCGGCGAGTCGGCGCGGCGGTGTCGTCGAAGGTGTGCGCGAAGCTGACACCCTCGATCGGGGACTGCGTCACCCCGGCGATCGCCCGGGGCGCATCGATGCCCAACGCGTCCAGGACGGTGGGCACCATGTCGATGATGTGGGCGTACTGGGCGCGGATCTCGCCGCGGGCGGTGATGCCCGCCGGCCAGGACACGATGAACGGATCGGTCGTTCCGCCGCGGTAGGTTTCGCGTTTCCAGCGCCGGAACGGGGTGTTGCCCGCGTGCGTCCAGCCCCACGCAAAGTGGTTGAACACCGTCGGGCCACCGATCTCGTCGATGTGGGCCAGGCCCTCCTCCACGGTGTCGGCCACGTTGTTGAAGAACCGGCACTCGTTGATCGAGCCGGTCGGTCCGCCCTCGGCGCTGGACCCGTTGTCGGAGATCAGCATGATCAGCGTGTTGTCGTACTCGCCGATCTCTTTGAGGAATCCGACCAGCTCACCGAGGTAGTGGTCGGTGTGCTCGAGGAACCCGGCGAAGACTTCCATCATCCGCGCGTAGAGGCGACGCTCGTCAGCGGACAGGGAGTCCCAGTCCTGCACGTCGGGATCGTGGCGGGACAGTTCGGTGTCCGGCGGCACCAGGCCGAGCTTCTTCTGCCTGGCGAAAACCTCGGCGCGGTAGGCGTCCCACCCGGCGTCGAACCTCCCGGCGTACCGGTCGGCCCACTTCTTCGGCACGTGGTGCGGCGAATGCATGGCTCCCGGCGCGAAATACAGGAAGAACGGCTTGTTGGGCGCGACCTGTTTGGCGTCGGCGATCATCGCCGTGGCCCTCTCCACCAGATCCGGGGTGAGGTGATAACCCTGCTCCGGGGTGGTCTCGGGTTCGGTCTGGGAGTTGTCGCGCACCAGTTCGGGGTAGTACTGGTGGGTGTCGCCGCCGAGGAACCCGTAGTAGCGCTCGAAGCCGCGGCCCAGCGGCCACCGGTCATACGGCCCGGCGGCGGTCATCGTCTCCTCCGGCGCCAGGTGCCACTTGCCCACGCAGTAGGTGTTGTAGCCACGGCCGCGCAGGATCTCGGAGAGGAATCCGTTCTCGAACGGGATGTAGCCGTCCGATCCCGGATAGCCGGTGGACCCGTTGGTCAGGCACGCCAGGTGGTTGGAGTGGTGGTTGCGGCCGGTGAGGATGCACGAGCGCGATGGCGAGCACAGCGCGGTGGTGTGCATGTTGGAGAACACCAGCCCGTCGGCGGCCAGCGCGTCGATGTTCGGTGTCGCGATCGGACTGCCGTAACAGCCGAGGTGGCCGAAGCCCATGTCGTCGATGACGATGAACAGCACGTTGGGGGCGCCGTCGGGAGCCCGGGTCGGCGCCGGCCAGGCCGGTGTGGACTCGTCGGGGGTGCGGCCGATCGTTCCCGGGAACGTGGTGCCCGGCTGATACTCGGTCAGTGCCACGGTGTTCTCCTAACGGGTGCGGGCGGGATTCAGCTGGTTCATCAGCTCATCGATGGGAAGGTCGAAGCTTCGCTGACGGGCCGGATAGTCGCGAAACGTCGACAAGAACCGCTCGACCTGCACCCCGACCGGCCCGTAGAGCCAGGCGTGGTTCTCCTGCCACTCATCGAACCCGCGGGCGACGTGGAAGCGTTCGAACGGATCAACCTTCAGATTGGTGATCAACGGCGTGACGAAATTCTGCTGGATGCCGTTGAACCAGCGGTCCTGGGTCTTGAACAGCACCTTCCAGTCCCCGTATCGCAGCCCGTGCAGGACGGTCTCGGTGAAGTAGTAGAACTCCCGACGCTTCGACGGACCGGCGCCGGTGACCAGCTCGGACTGGTCGACGCCGTCGAGATGGACCCGGTACTCGCGCTCCCCGATCGTCGTGCCGTGCAGCAGTCGCTCACCCAGATCGGGCTGGCCGAGCATCGACATGATCGTCGGGATCCAGTCCTGCATCGCCATGAACTCCCGGTGGCAACCCCGGCCGGGACCACACCCGGCCACCGGATGACCACCGGAACGCGGAATCCGCCTTCGAAGCCGCCAACGGCCTTCTCGTGGGCGAAGGGATGATTGCCGCCATCGGGCCAACTGTTGCACGCCGCGCCGTTGTCGGTGGCCCACATCACCAGCGTGTTCTCTGCGACACCAACCTCATCGAGCAGGTCCAGCAGCTCGCCGACGTGGTCGTCCATCTCCATCATGCCGTCGGCATAAATCCCGTAACCGCTCTTGCCCTCATACTCCGGCGACAAGTTGGTGCGGTAGTGCATCCGAGTTGAGTTGTGCCACACAAAGAACGGCGTGTCGGCGGCTACCGCGTCGCGGATGAACCGCTTGGACTCGTCAAGGAATTCACGATCAAGCGTGCGCTGCCGCTCCTGAACGAATGGTCCGGTGTCCTGCACCCGCTGCGTTCCGTCACCGTTGGCCCAACAATGCACCACACCGCGCTGCCCAAAACCGAACTGCTTGATGATCTCCGGGTTCTTCGGAAAGTCGTACTGCTCGGCGTACTCGCCGGCGTTCAGATGGTAGAGAATCCCGAAGAACTCGTCGAAACCGTGCATCGTCGGCAAGTGCTCGTCGCGATCGCCCAGGTGGTTCTTGCCGAACTGGCCGGTCGCATAGCCCAGCGGCTTGAGCATCTCGGCCAGCGTCGGGTCCTCGGGCTGCAGACCGATCTCCGACCCGGGCAACCCGACCGTCGCCAACCCCACCCGGATCGGGTACTGGCCGGTAATGAAGGCCGCCCGACCGGCCGTGCAGGACGCTTCGGCATAGTGATCCATGAAGATCATGCCCTCATTGGCAACGCGGTCGATGTTGGGCGTCGAACCGCCCATCATGCCCCGGTGATACGCCGAGATGTTCCACATCCCGACGTCATCGCCCCAGATGATCAGGATGTTCGGACGCTTGGTGACTGCCTCATCGCTCACCAACGCAGACTCTCACACTGTTACTGCACGTCCGTCGAAATGGTCAGGAGAGACCGCCGCCGAGGTCGCCGTCGCTTTTGTTCAGAACCCGCAGCGGGGGCTGCACCGCCGGCTCGTGGCCGGGCATTGACTGATCCCGAGGGAACTTCCGGGGGCAAAGGCGGCGCTGCCGCCTGCGCCGTCAACGGCAAACCGTCCTGCGCGTGAGTGCGTTCTCACTCGGCACGATAGGCGGACCGCGGCGGGAACCGTCTGGCCAGCGGGAGTGAGGCGCGGGTCCGCGTCCGAGTATGCCCAAGAGCCGCGCCCATAACAAGCGCAAGCGCTCCCGCCAAGGCTGTAGCGGTCCGCAGGCCGACATCACGGGTCTGTTGAGACGGCGACGGCGCCGACATCTCGGTGCTGGTGCTCGATCGGGTCACCGACCAGACGGTGTCCAACGGCAACAACACCGCGATCGCGACGGCGTCGGTCGCGAAACTGTTGATCGCCGACGACCTGTTGTACCAGTCGTCCACCGGACAGATTCCGCTGTCGCCCGACGACCGCCAGGCCCTCGACGTGATGTTGCAGTCCTGGGGATGATGATGCGGGAGAACGGTTTTAGGAACGTGGCGGCGGAGACGCGATCGTGGCGCGGGTGGCGTCGCGCTACGGGCTGCGGTCGACGCGGCGGGGGCAGTGACGGGCTGTGGTGGAACACCATGACCACCGCGGCCGATCTGGTGCAGTACTACAGCATGCTGCTGGACGCCAAGGGCGGACTGCCGCCGGATCAGGCGGCCATCATTTTCAACGACCTGGCGCGGGCCACGGCGCAGGGCGACGACGGCTACCCGCAGCGGTTCGGCATCCCGGATGGCCTCTACGCCGAGCCGGTCGCGGTCAAACAGGGTTGGATGTGCTGCATCGGCGACGACTGGATGCATCTGTCCACCGGCGTGATCGGGGCCCAGTACCGCTACGTCATGGTGATCGAATCCCGCCAACCGACCGACGACAGCAGCGCGCGCAACACAATCACCGAGGCCGTCAAGACGATGTTCCCCGGCGCCCGGATCTAGGCGGAGAGCCGGTCGTCGCGAACTATGCCGCTGCCGACGGAGTGTTGAACGGCACGACGCAAATCGCGATCCCGCGCGCGAGACACCGCAGTCAGTAACAGCGAGCGCTCCCCACTGGGAGGCGAAGGCCCGTTTCGTTAGCCGGCTTCTGTTCGTGCCGCTCGTCGGCGTTGCCATGCGGTGTAGGCAAGACCGAGCACGAAGCTGGTGATCAAGTAGAGCAGGATTGTGGCGCCAAAGCGCTGGTCGGGAAAGTTGGTGGCCGCGATCGACAAAGCGATCCCGGGGTGACGGCACGCGGTCGAGAACGCCAGCACCGCTGCATGGCCAGGCTCGGGACCACCAAACACGTGGCCGACGGCGAACCCCACCACCAAGAAGGCGACGATGGCGAGGATCGTTCCGTCGCCGAGGAGCTGCCACAGCGCCGGCGCGGCGACGATCAGTAGCGCGAGCGCCGCAAGCGACATGATGACCTTGGCCGCGACGGCGACCGGGTTCGCGATTGTTTCGGCGACCCCGGGTGCCGCCAGACGAACAACGACCCCGACAGCCAACGGCGCGAGGACCGTTGTCCCGATGACGCGCGCTATCGCCGCGGGCGCCACGGCATAGTGATGCCCGAAGTACTCGCCGAGGACCTGCGCGGCCAGCGGGACGAGCCCTACGGACAGCACTGCCAACAGCACCATCAATCCCAACCCATACGAATGGTGTCCACCCGCTTTGGACTCTCTGGCCGGGAGCCGCGGCGGCAGCGGGGAAATGGCCAGCGCAACCAAGGCGATCTCCACAGTCGGTGGAAAGTCGAAGCCACGGTCGAGCGCGACGACCAGCGCCGGCATCACGACAAAGACAGCCATCAGCGAGCGCGCCAGCAGGCTGGGCAGGCGAAGCAGATAGAGCAGGTCTGCGAACGTCGCCTTGAGCCCAAAGCCCATTACCGTGCACACCACACTGATCTGGAACGTCACAAGGGCGATTTCTTTGACATCCACCGCGCGCTGCCCCGTCCCCGTTGGCGGTTACTGCTTGGCGAGGGCGATCTTCATCTGCGCCTCATAGTCCTCAACGTGGTCGCCGCCGACGTCGAGGATCACGCGATCGATCCGGTCGCTAAACCGCAGGACCACGTTGGTGAGCTTCGCACTGCCCGCTCGCACTCAGCAACCACATCGGGGATGTAGTTCAGATGCCGCTCAAGAATGGCCGATGCCTACGGGTTGTTTCGCAGTGCGAACCAGGCGATGAGGCCGCTGATCAAGTCATCCGGGACCGCCTTGAGGAGGCGTCGGACACACCAAACGTCTACCCGTTCAACGCGTGGTGGGACGCCGATGGCGCTAGGGCTCTACTGGTTCCGCTACCGGCGACAGCGGTGGCGTCGCCGGTATCAGACGCGCCAGCACCGTGCCATCCGAGGCCAGGAGATCCAGTTCGCCCGGTGCGGCGGCCACGTGGCGGGTGCGGTTGAGGGCCGTCTGCACCGCCATCTCCACCGTCATGACCTCCGGTTGGCACCACATCTTCGTCGAGGCCATGCCGGGGAAAGAGAGATCGGCGCCGGCCGACACATAGCGCCCGACGAAGTGGTTGCAGCCCGACACGCCCGTCGCCGCACCGTCGCCCGACAATTCAAGCGTCGCCTCGACGGAGGCGGGAGGGGCCTCTCCCATGATCTCCACGAAGCGCCAGGAAGTACCTGCCAACGCCGGCGCGGGGGGCTCGTCGAGCGGCACGTCCGGCCCACCATCGCCGGCGTGTGCCCGTGTCGCGAACGCACATGCGGCCACGAGCACGCCTGCCGCCGCGCGCGCCAACGCGGTGATGACACTCATCGGGGCCTCCCATTCCGCCCGAACTGCGCAGATGTTATCCCCGAGATCCTCCTGCGGTCGCGGGCGCCATTACTTGTTGGACTCCGCTGCTCCCCTTCCAGGGCGGGTGGGACGCCATGCCGTTCACCCCGCTGCTGCGACGAGCTACCGGGTCGCGGGCTAGTGGCCGGTCATCCGATCGTAGGTGGTCTGAAACGCGTCCGAGCCCACGCTAAACCCCCCGCGGAACGGGTGGTCCATAACTGCGGTGATGAAAATGACGATGGCGATCAGGACCGAGATGAAGCTGGTCATCGTCAGCTGGGCCCGCACGCGTTCGAGCTGCAGGAAGTACGTACTCACGATCGTGAGGACCGCCCCAATCAAGATGATCGCCCAGAGCGAACTTGGAATCCCTTGCGTAACGGTGTGCAGCCGCTGGTTGCGGAGTTCGACCAACTTGTTGAACTCGCCGATCGTCGATTCGTGGATCAGCTTTTCGCCTTCTGATTTTGGATTGAAGGCATACAGCGCCGTCTCGAACGCGGAAATTTGGTCGTTTGTGCTCGGGACGATGCCGCGTTGTTGCGCAGGCCACTCGTTATCGATCACATTCTTGGTGTAGTCACGAAGCGGCGTTGTGAGCGTGGATCGGTCGGGTTCGGGGTACATTTCAACATCGCGGTACAAGCTGCGCAGGGTCGACGCTTCCTGGCTTACCGTAGTGTCGGCCGTCGAAAATTGTTCCCAGACGGCGACGGCGATCAGTGCGAGGATCAGGCCGTAGAGGAGCGTGACCGCACCGATGATCACGTCGACGCCTTCGTTATGTCCGGGCGGTGGGCCCATGAGCATGCGAACGATCGGCTTCGTCACGTAGTAGCCGACAATGCCCAAAATCGCGAACGCGACCACGCAGAGCAGCCCGAACAGCGGCGTGGGAATATCGTAGATCCAAAGCATGGAGAGTCTTTATACCCTAAATCAAGCGCCCTCGACGTACGCGAGCAATATCAGAACTGTGGATCGCGAACCTGTTCCCGTCTGGGGACGGATCGGCAAGCTGTTCTCTGGTGGCCGAGCGGATCGCCCGGCTCGAGGCGATGGCCCGCGGCTAACTGCTGTGTCACCGGTTGGATGATCCCGGACCTGGACGTCTCGCTGGTGCCGTGGCCGAAGGTGATCATCCTCGGTTTTGCCGGCCGGCTGCGGCTGACCGTGGACAACGCGATCGTCAAAGCCCGTCAAGCATGGCAGTGCGACCCGAGTCGAGCTGTCGGCGGTCAGTGGGCGGGCCGAGATGGCGATCGCCGTCGACGACCGCATCGGCGTGCCCGAGGAGAGTGGTCTTCGAACGGTTCTCCCGCGTTCGAGGCATCACACTCGGGCTGTGGGCTGGAGTTGGCGCTATCTGGTTCTGCCGCCCTCGTGCCAGTGCGAAAACCCTGCCCGTTCAGCCGATTCCTCGTCCCTGAACCAGATGACGTCAGCGACGGTCTCCGCATAGTACGGGCTGTCGGGGGTGTGGTAGAGCATCGAATTCTCGTTGCCCTTCACCGTCCACCCCAACGGCCCGCTACCGTCAGCGGCGCCCCTGGCCGAACCCACGCCATACGGTCCGGGCTCAACAACCTCGGCGAACTCGGTCCCTCGACCACGCGGTCGGCCCTTGTGCCAGTGCGAAAACCCTGCCCGTTCAGCCGATTCCTTGTCCCTGAACCAGATGACGTCAGCGACGGTCTCCGCATAGTACGGGCTGTCGGGGGTGTGGTAGAGCATCGAATCCTCGTTGCCCTTCACCGTCCACCCCGACGGCCCGCTACCGTCAGCGGCGGCCCTCGCCGAACCCACACCGTAGGGCTCGGCGCCCGCCGCCCGCATCCTCGTTGTCTGCGATTCCGAACCGCGTTCCCGGCCGGCGAACTTCGCCGCGGCCACTCCACCCGCGCCCGCAGCGCCCGCTGTCGCCGCAGCACCTCCGGCGCCCGGTCCGGGGCCCCTACCCGCGAACGCCGCGGTCTCTGGCACTTCACGTTTGACCCGTCGAATCGTGAAGGCGAACGTGAACAACAGCCCCAGCACAAAGCTCAACGCCATCAACCACCAGTTCACGTCATGCATCACCGTGCTCCTATCTCACGCGACCCGGGAAGGTGGCTTCGTATTCCTCGGGTGGGATGTAGCCGAGGAGGCTATTATTCGGGATCAAATCCACATCCCGTCCGTCCTGAATCAAACCGTCACCGTCAGTGAGCTACTCAGAGCGGACAGATTCGGTCCTAAAACTGTGGGCTCAACCGGCTGCTAGAAGTCGACCAACGCCACAGGTTCTCACAGTGCTCACCAGCCGGCGGCTCGGTGATCAGCCTCCCCGGAAACCAGCCACAGGGCCGTCAACGGCACGCCGATCGGTTCCCATTAGGTTCTCATTCTGCGTGGCGGATGGCGATGCCCCTACCTGCAGGTTTGCAGAATTCTCACCAAAATGGCGGATGGGTTTTTCTCATCTTCGTGGCGGATCCTAGAACTTGTACGGTTGTGCAGGATCCCGGCGGTGACGTCTGTGTGGTCTCATGAGCGTCGTCGACAGCGTCCAGTCCGTCCGTCCAACCTCGGTCGCTGCGCACGCCGGCCGAAGGTCCGCACCGTCGAGGGCCAACGGCCTCAACCACCGGGCTGACTCGTCGGCCTGGCCGGATCTCCCGGGGACTTCCGGGGTCGATGGGGTTTCGTACCCAGCGAGCGCAAAAAGCCCTCGGCCACTGTCGCCGCGTGGTTCCGTTCATCGGCTTGCTGGTCGGCCGGGGCGGCGGCCACGGCCAGGCCGGCTTCGGAGAGGGCCGCGAGCAGCATTCGCGCGGCGATGTCCCCGGGCGGGATAGCGATCAGGCCCGCCTCCGCCATGCGCGCCAGACCTGCGGTGATCAGCCCGAGGAAGAACCGTTCCTCAATCGCGCGCCACCGGGTCCAGCCCAGCGCGACCGGCGCTTCCTGCAGGGCGATGCGCCGGAAGTCGGGTTGGGAGCAGAACTCGAGGTAGACCGTGGTGCCGGCCGCCATCAGCGCCCACAGGTCGTCGATCGTGGCCAGCGCCGCCGTCACCGCGGCCAGCAGCCGCTGCTCCATCGCGACGAAGACCGCCTCAAAGAGCTCGGACTTGTCGCTGAAGTGGTGATACACCGAGCCTTTGGAGACCCGCGCCGCCGCAGCAACCGCGTCGATACTCGTTGCGGCGTAGCCATCGGCGACGAAACGCTCCGCGGCGGCGTCCAGGATCGCGGTCCGCGTGAGCTCGGCGTACTCCTTGCGTCGGCTCCCGGGATCCACGGCCATGGCGAGCAGCATACACTCCTCGCTGACCGTCGGTCGGTGACCGACCGCTATTTGACGAGCCCCTGCGGGGAATGGTTGACTGACTCTCAGTTGGTCAAATACCGACAGTCAAATGAGTTGGAATCGGAGATTCTCATGGCGACCATCGACCTACCCGTCGGCACCATCTACTACGAGGACAGCGGCCCCCCGGACGGGCCGGTCATCGTTTTCGTCCACGGGCTGCTGGTCGACGGCAGTATCTGGAGATCGGTCGTCACGCAGCTGTCGGGGCAGTTCCGGTGTGTGGTGCCGACCTTGCCGATGGGTGCCCACATCACCCCGATGCGCGACCGTGCCGCGGCGACCCCCCTCGGAGTGGCCGACGTGCTGGCCGACGTCCTCGACAGACTGGACCTGCACGACGTGACGCTCGTGGCCAACGACACCGGCGGCGCCATCAGCCAGCTGCTGCTCACCCGACGACCGCAGCGGGTCGGCCGGATCGTGCTCACCAACTGCGACTCCCACGACAACTGGCTGCCGCCGGACTTCAAGAACCTGCAACGGGCGGCCCGGGCCCGGCTGCTGGGCCCGGTGCTGGCCCTGACCTACCGGGTGCCCGCCATCCGGGACTCACGACTCGGGTTCGGCCTGCTGCACAAGCGGCCGATCCCCGCCGAGCTGATCAGCGGGTGGACACGGCCAGTGCTGACCAGCCGAGGGGTGCGCCGCGACGTCACCGACTTCACCCGACACATCGACAACCGGCTCACCCTAGACGCCGCGACACGACTGTCGGGCTTCGGCGGGCCGGCGCTGATCGCCTGGGCACCCGGGGACCGGGTGTTCCCGATGCGCTACGCCGAGCGGCTCCGCGACGCCTTCACCAAAGCGACACTGGTCACCGTTCAGGACAGCGGCTCGTTTATCCCGCTGGACCAACCCGGCGAGTTGGCTCGCCTCGTCCGCGACTTCATCGGGTCCTCGTCGTGACGTCAACACCGCCTCACCTAATGGTCCGGCGCACCGATGGGGCCGGGTTCGACAAGCGGCTACCCCGGCTCAAGAAGCACTACCCGCTGCCCTTCTTCCTGGCCAACTCCGCGCTGGCGATACATGCCCTCGTGCGGGCGGCCGCCGGTCGCGGCGCCACCCGGCCGGGGTGGCTCGCCGCTGCCGCCACCCACGCGGTCGTGGCCGCACATGTACCGCGCAACTGGCCTCGACGCACCAGCAGCCTGGCCTCACTGGCGTGGAGCAGCGCTGTCGGCACCGCCATCACCGCCCTCGTCGGCGCTCGGGCGGGCCCGATGCTATCCGTCACGACGGTAGGCCTGGCCGGGTCCACGGTGTTCCGGACGTGGTTCGCGACGTTCGGTCGTCGCCCCAGCGACGCGCTGACGGTCGGCAGCCTGCTTCCTGAGCTCACGCTGCGAACCCTCGACGGCCGGTCGTTCAGCACCACCGAGCTGCGCGGCCAGCCCGCAGCACTGTTCTTCTACCGCGGCGCCTGGTGCCCCTTCTGCACCACCCAGATCCGCAGTCTCGCAGAAGGATACGAGCAGCTCGCCGCGCGGGGCGTGCGCACGGTGATGATCTCCCCACAGCCCCAGCGGGATTCCCAGGAGCTGGCCCGGCGTTTCGATGTCGACATGCTCTGGCTCACCGACCCCGACCTCACCGCCGCCGCGATCCTGGGCATCGTCGAGCTCGACGGCGTCCCCACCGGAACCCCGGGTGACGTCGGCACCGACACCGTGCTGCCCACCCTGATCGTGGTGGACGAGAACCTGCACATCATCGGCGCGCATGAAACCAATGAATTTCGCCGGCGACCCGACGCCACCACTGTGCTCGACATTCTCGACGGCCTTAACTAACAGACTGGCGGGTCCCCGATGCTGAGTCGTTTAGAGCCGGGTGTTTTTGGGTCTGGATTCAGTAGATGGCGCAGGCCATCGGGGTGTGCCGGCACGCCGCAGCGTACTCGGCTGGCGTTCGGTAACCCAGGGCCGAATGCCCATGTTAGTGATTGTGTTCGTGTTTGAAGTCGCCGATGACCACCCGGGCTTCGAACAGGCTGTTCCAGTGGTTGCGGTTGAGGAACTCGCTGGTGGCACCCAGCTGCGGGAGCCGGTCGATGACGTCACTGACGAGGTGAAAGCGGTCCGGCCGGTTCTGCCCCGCATGTCGAAGGCGGTGGTGATGGTTCCTTCTTCGTTGTAGCCGCGCCCGTGCATGTTGCGGTTGGTGCGCCAGTAGGTGCGTCGGTGGAGAGTCGGGTACCCGTGGAAGGCGAAGACGACGTGTTTGTCGGCGGTGAACAGGGCGTCGTAGTCGCGGTCGCTCAGTCCGTGCGGGTGCTCGCTGGCCGACCGCAACCTCATCACGTTGACCACGCGGATCTTCAACTCGGGCAGGTGTTCCCGCAGGATCGACACCGCTGCTAGCGCTTCCAGTGCGGGACTGTCCCCGCAGCAACGCTGACGTTGTCGCGGGTGATGATGCCCTGGGACTGAATCGGCATCGTGAGAATGCACAGCGAGACTCTGGTCAGGGAGGCCGGAGACGGTGTCGCTCCGGGTGCTATCACAACCGGTACCCACGACGTTTCGCGTCATGACAACGCTCCTGCCTAGGCCGCGAAACGACCCGGTTGACTCGTATCGGCTACGACGTGACATGGATAGTCACTCATGCAGTACCGCCGACACCCCCGCTACTCGGGGGCCCTCCGCCCCAAGCCGTCCGAGAACAGTGCCCGACCCAACAATCCGGCCAGACCTCGAAACCCTACTGGGCGAACTGAACTGCCGGTATCTCCGGAGACTAAGCCCACCTGCCTAGCCACACACCGGAGGCTGCTCTAGCCCTTCGCTGCCCGCTGCGGGGCGGGGACGACCACCACGGGACACCTCGAGTGGGACACGACGTGTTGGCTGACCGAGCCGAGCATCGCCCCGACGAATCCGCCGTGCCCGTGAGAACCGACCACCAGCATGTCGCATCCGCTTACGCTGTCGAGCAGCACCTGGGCGGCATGTCCTTCCAGCGTCTCCTGCGTGATTCGGACCGGATCCGTCGCGCAGTCCGGGTCGGATTCGATGGCCTGGCTGACGGCGGCGTCCAGCAGCTTTTTCACCGAAGCAGCTGCGTCAGTGAAATCGTCCGGAGGTACACCCTCGCCCGGCCTATAACCCAACGGGAACATGCTGCCTAACCCGGGATCGACCCAACTTGGATAGTACTGCCAGGCAAAGACCGCGTGGACAGGGATCTTGCGGGCCCGTGCCTCCCCGAACGCCCACAGCAGAGCGCTCAACGACCCCTGCGACCCGTCGACGCCGACCACGATCCGGCCGCCCTGCTGCGATCCATCGGCAGAAGCGAGCGGCTCCGAGGATTGCCGTCCAGTACTGGCCATAGGGTGATTATGGGTGCGCGGCTGCGCCAGAGCCATTTCCAAATGGGCGCGGTTAGCTCACTAATTGCGGTCGCGTCTAGCACGGATTCGTTTGAACAGGCAGTGGCATACCCCGGCCGGTCATCTCCCGCCTGGCTTAGCGGGCTTCGAGATGGCGCGTACGCATCCCGGTGACGTATGTGCCGGTCTCGTGAGCGCCGCCGACAGCGTCCAGTCCGTCCCTTCGATGTGCAGAAGTGTTGAACGCCGTTAGCGTGGCCGGCATCGCTGTGGCGAGATCGTCGCAAAAGTCCGATGGCCCCAGTAGTCCGCGGGGCGATCTGGATGCCCGGCAATGCCAAGGCCGGGCAGATCGGTGCGACCCCATGCCGCCGCTGGTGTTCGTCGATGAACCCGCAGATGATCAGCAGCTGGACGAGATCAACTTCGCATGGGCGTGCCTGGGCGTCCGGGCCGAGGGCGGCAACGGGGACCTGGCCTGTCGGTCAACGAGAGGGCCAGTTGGCCGCTGTCGCGGGCGAGGGCTGCACAGTACGCTGGGTTTGGAAGACCTCATCAACGCGACGTTGCGCGAGGCCGTCAAGGTCGCACCGAATATCGGGCGGTGACCGAGGAGGGGGCTCCGGTCCTGCACGAAAGCCGGTGTAACGGACGGGCACCCGCTCACCACTAAGGGGTCGTCGGAGTCGACTTTGTCGTACTCCGCCTAGACGAGGAGAGCCTGCCGTGCCGCCGTTGCTCAAAGAGCTGCTCCGACCGCGCCGCCGTGGCATCACCATCATCCTGGCCGCGACCCTGGTGCAGATCGCGACGAGCCTGGCCGCGCCCTGGCCGCTGAAAGTTGTCCTCGACAACGTGGTGGGAAGGCGCCCTCCGCCGCACTGGATTGGCTGGCTATTGCCGATGTTGGGCGGCGACACCAGGGTGCATATCGCTGCCGCCGCGGCCATCGTGACGGTGCTGATCGCGGCGGTGACGGGCGCCGCGATGTACGTCGCCAGCTACTTCACGGAGAGTCTAAGTCAGTTCATCGGCAACGATCTGCGCGTGCGGCTCTACAACCACCTGCAGGAACTCTCGCTCGCGTATTACGACACCAACCGGGTCGGCACCATCCTGAGCACCCTCACCGGTGACGTTCAGACCATCCAGAGCTTCGCGTCGACCTCCACCCTCAACATCTTCACCGACACCCTGACTGTGGCCGGGATGATTGTCGTGATGTTCCTGCTGCGTTGGGATTTCGCTCTGATCGCTATCGGGGTGACACCGCTGCTGGCAATCTTCGTGTGGCGTGTCAACAAAGCCGTCAGGATGGCGGTGAAGGAGGTGCGCACCCGCCAGTCGGATCTGTTGGCCACCTTGCAGGAGGGCCTGCAATCGATTCAAGTGGTGCAGGCGTTCGGGCGCGAGAAGCAGCAGACGCAGCAACTACGCCAGGCCAGCATGGAGACCGTGACCGCCTGGCTCAAGGCTCGGAAAGTGTCGTCGCTGCTCTCACCGGTGGTCAGCCTAGCGATCGCGGTGTGCACCGGCCTGGTGCTCTGGCGCGGTTCACTGCTCATACTCTCCGGCGCGATGACCGCCGGCGCGCTGACCGTCTTCCTCGCATACCTGGCAAAGTTTTTCCAACCGGTACGCGAGCTTACCCAGCTGACCAACACCATCGCGCAGGTGTCGGTGTCGTTCGAGCGTGTCCTGGCGGTGTGTGACGCCGACAAGACGATCCCCGAGCGTCCCGCTCCCCAAGATCCGCCCCGGTTTAGAGGTGAGATCGTCTTCGACCATGTGGTGTTCGGCTATGACCCCGCGGTTCCCGTGTTACGTGACATCAGCTTCACGGTGAGGCCGGGACAAATGGTGGGCATCGTCGGGCCCACCGGCAGCGGCAAATCCACGGTCGTCAGCCTCATCCCGCGCTTCCGCGAACTTGACGCCGGCTCCATCACGATCGACGGGGTGGACATCTGCGATTACCGGCTGCACGGACTCCGCGGCCAGATCGGTTTTGTGCTGCAGGACACCGTGCTGCTGCGCGGAACCGTGCGCGACAACATCGCCTTCGGCCGCCCCGACGCCACCGACGAGCAAATCGTTGAAGCGGCCACGCTGGCCAACGCCGATGAGTTCATCACCCGCATGCCGCAGGGCTATGACAGCCTGGTGGGTGACCGCGGTACAACCCTGTCGGGCGGTCAGCGCCAACGCATCGGCATTGCCCGCGCGCTCATCCGCGACAATCCCATTCTGATTCTCGACGAGCCCACCGCGGCATTGGATTCCGAGTCCGAAGAGCTGGTGATCGAGGCCCTGGAACGGCTCATGGAGGGTCGCACGGTCATCGTCATCGCCCATCGCTTGAGCACCCTGCGCAACGCCGACAAGATCATCGTCATCAAGGACGGCGTGGTCGCAGAAGACGGCACCCACAAGGAGTTGCTGGCCCTCGGCGGCGTCTATGCCGATCTGCATCGCCTCCAACTCGGCCGACCCGTGCCAGTGGACGCTTAGCGAATGACCGTTGAGACATCTGACTTCGCCGACTTGTCCGCGCTATTCGCTCATCCGGATCGTAGCGTCGCGCGCGCTGCACCTCCCCGCTTTGTACCGCGACCCCCGCGGAAATAAACCAGTCGCGCCGCGGTGGGGTTAATTGATCGATGAAGCGAGGTCGTAAGGATGAATGCCTTGGGTCAAGTGCCGCCGGGGTGGTATCCAGACCCATCAGGCCAGCGGCGCGGCGGTACTTCGACGGCACACATTTGAAAGCGTGGTGCGAGTGACCAGTGTCGTGCCAGCAGACTGGGGTCGGGTGCGCGGCCGTCGGGTCGAGCGATTCCTTCACGTGCCCGCGACACCGCCTGGCCGGTTCCTGCGATGGCGGTCCAGGCCGGCCGGCGCCGGGAAGCGCGGTGGCGGCCCGCGGTGGCCGGCGCCAGGAAGCCGATTAAGACCGCGGTCATGAGCAGGACCGCAGCACCGGCCAGCATGGCGCCCTGGTAGCCGCGCGTAAAGCTGTCCTGCGCCGCGGCAACCAGCCGGTCACCGTGCGGGCCGGCGGAGAGCGCGACGCCCAGGGCGCCGCCGATGCCCCGGCGTGCCGCCTCGGCGGCCGCCGGCGGCAGTCCGTGCAATGCCGGCGCGATCCGGTGACCGTAGAGGCTGACGAGCAGGCTGCCCAGCACTGCGGCGCCGATGGCGCTGCCTACTTCTCGTGTGACGTCGTTGACCGCTGAGCTCAGCGTCCGCCGGTCGGCCGGCAGGCCCTGCAAGATCAGGGTGGTACCCGCAGTCAGGGCCACTCCCATGCCGAAGGCGGTGATCACCAGCCCGAGCGCGAAGCACCAGTAGGACTGAGTGGCGGTCACCGCAAAGACGAGCAGCCCCGCCGCCATCGTCGCCGCGCCCACCGAGCCGGTCCACCGAGCGCCGTAGCGGGCGGTGAGACGAGGGGACAGTTGGCTGCCCGGGGCGATGCCGACCGCGAAGGGCAGCAGGCGCACCGCGGCGCCGAGCGGGTCGTAGCCATTCACGAACTGCAAAAACTGCGGCCCGAGCAGGAAGAAACCGAACACGGCCAGGCTCAGCAGCAGCACGAGCAGGCTCCCGGCAGCGAGCCCCCGGTGGCGGAACAGTGCGACATCGAGCATCGGAGCGGGGCTGCGCCGCTCCGCGACGACGAAGGCCGCCAGGCCGAGAACCCCGATGCCTAGGCCGGTGAGGGTAAGCGGTGCTGTCCAGCCCTGATCGGGGCCCTGGATGACGCCGTAGACCAGACCGGCAAGGCCGAGGGCGGCCAGTGTGCCGCCGCGAAGATCCAACGAGAGGGCCGTGTCCCGCGCGTTGGGGACCAGCCGGGCAACGGCAGGAAGCAGCGCGACGGCCGCGACCCCGTAGACGACTTGGATACTGCCCCACCAGAAACTGTGCAGCAGCACCCCGGACAGCAGGACTCCGAGCAGCGCGCCGGCCCCGGTGACCCCGGCCCAGACCGAGACCGCGAAGGCGCGGCGTTCCTCGGGATAGGTGTCCACCAAAACCGACAGGGTGGCCGGCATGACGAAGGTCGCGCCAAGCCCGGCGACCACCCGCCACCCGATCAATGGGTGCGGCTCGGTCACGAAGCCGCTGGCAATGCTCGCCGCGGCGAAAACGCCTAATCCGCCCACCATCGCCAGCCGGCGCCCGTACTTGTCGGCGGCGATGCCGGCCGGCAGGAGCAGCGCCGCGAAGGCCAGTGCATAAGCGTTGATCACCCAGGTCAGTTGCGTTTGCGTCGCGCCGATCGCCGCCGCGATATCGGGCTGGGCGACCGAAAGACTGCTGTTTGCCCCGACGACCAGGCCGAGGGAGGCGCACATCACCACCAGCAGCGCGAGCAGCCGCCGACGGCTGGGAGCACCGACGCCAGTCCCGGCTGCCGCTGGTCTGGTCGTCGCTGGCGGTCTCGTCGGGGTGGCCGGTCGGATCGATGTGTCAGTAACCACGGGCGCGCTCAGCGACGGCGTAGGCGGCGATCGGTGCGCGATCAGTCATCGGGGTGCGTCCGAACCGGGGAGCTGACATGAGATGCCCGCAAGTCCGCCCAGACGGCTGGCCAGCCCGCGACTGTTTCACACTCAAACATTCGCTGCCGAAGGAGTCGCGGCTGGCGCACATCGAGTGACATCCGCCACAGCACAGGCTCGGGACGTGGGCGGGCTTCGATCGCCACCACCGACGTGCGGCCCATCAAGATCGTGTCCATCGTCGACGAGCACACCCGCGAATGCCTCGGCGGCCTGGTCGAGCGCTGCATCACCGGCGAACTCGACCACCCAGCGCAGCTGCGAGGTTACCCCGCCGTGCTGCGCTGCGACAACGGCCCCGAACTGGCCTGCGCGGCCATGGCCGGCGACCGGGTCGTACTGCACTTCATCCCGCCCGGCCAGCCGTGGCGCAACGGCCACATCGAATCGTTCAACAGCAGGATCCGCGATGTATGCCTCGGGGCGGGGGTCATGGCCCACTCGCTTGTACTCTGCAGTACAGTAGGATCCGCAGCAGTGTCGCTGTGTGCGGCGCCGGCGCGAGGCGAATCCTGCGGGGGGCCGTCCAGCCACCGGGTGCGAGCCGAGCTGATCGGTGGCGACGTGCGATCAGAAAGGGACGTTTCGATTGCCCGGGCGCCCAGCTAAATCGCCAACTCGCGCCCGATTCCGCTTCTCCCGCCGGCGAGCAGCATCCGGCGACCCGCGACTGAGAATGGACGAGGCGTCACTGTCGACGCCTCAGTGCTCCGACTGGATGTAGCGCAGGAATCCGACCACGTCGTCGGGGACCAGGCGACCGATCGCCCCGCTGGAGTACACCGCGGTGATCACCGTGCCGTCGGGGTCCAACACGAAACCAGTCGATTGCAGATACTTGGGTTCGCGATTGGTGTAACTGCCGATCGCGACGCTGACCGCGTCCGCGTCGGCGTCATGCCCTACCGGGAAGGTGAGCTTGTATTTGTCGACCGTTTCGGCGGCGCTCGCCTCATCATCAACGGACAGCGCCACCACCTTGGCGTTGACCGCCGCAAGCTTGTCCTGAGCCCGGCCGAACGCCGCCAGCTGTGCGTTGCAGTAGGGGCACCACGACCCACGGTAGATCAACACGACACCATATGACCCGGCCAGATCCTGCGGGATCGACAACGTGTCCCCGCCCACGGTGGCGATCTTTAACTCCGGAAACTTCTCGCCATTCTGCAAGAAACCCATGCCCGCGCTCCCTATCAACGATTATGTACTACTTAGTCCACTCTCGTCTGGGGAGGGGCTTCTGTCAAGGTCGCGGCTCGTCGGTCGGCGCTCGGCACCCCGCCACCACGGTGAACGCTCCGCTGCGCGTCTTTTCGCTGGCGCTGCGGTTTTCCTTGACGGAGCTTGCGGGCGCCGCCAGAGGCTCAGCCGAGCAGCGTGAGCACTTCCCGGGCCAGTTGTTCGCCGCGGTCCTCCTGAAGGAAGTGTGAGGCACCCTCGATCTTGACCTGCTGCTCCGCCGACGGGATGAGGTCGCAAAACGCCTGCCCGGCCTGCGGATACGGAAAGACCGGATCCTGGTCGGAGAACGCGACCAGCGCCGGCTTGGTCCACCGTGACAACTCGTCGGTCACCGCCAGCATCTCCTTCGCCCCCGGGGCATCTCGGCTGATGGGCACCAGTAACGGGAACTGCGCGGCCCCGGCCTTGGACTCGGCGGTGGGAAAAGGGGCGTCGTAGGCGCCGACAACGTTCCCGGGCAGATCGGTCGCGGTTGCGCCCTGAATGACAAAGCCCACCGGCAGATCGGGGGTTTTTTTCCGCGAAGTTGCGCCACTCTAGAAAGCCTTTCGAAACCCGCCCGGTAAACAGGCCGGTGTTGAAGATCGCCAGCGCCGCAACGCGATCGGCGTTCTGCACCGCCCACCGCAGGCCGATCGGGCCGCCCCAGTCCTGAACGACCACGGTGGCGTCGCGCAGATCAAGTCCTGCCAGTAACCGCGCCACCAGCTTGCAGTGGCGGTCATAGGAATACCAGCGGCGATCGGTCGGCTTGTCAGAGCGCCCGAAGCCGGGCGTAGTCGGGAACGATGACCCGGTTTCCGGCGTCCGCCAGTGGCGGCACCATCTTGCGGTACAGGTAGGCCCAGCTCGGCTCGCCGTGAAAGCACACCACCGGCGCGCCGCCGCGCGGTCCTTCGTCCAGGTAGTGCATCCGCAGCCCGTCGACGTCGAGGTAGTTCGGCGCGAAGTGGTAGCCGGGCAGCTTCTCGAACCGCGAGTCCGCTGTGCGGTACACCTCCGGGGTGGTCGTCGTCATGGGAGCATCTCCGATCGGTAGACAATCAAGGACCGCGTCCGCCGTGGCGGAGGTGGTCACAACGTAGCGACTCGTTGACTGACCGGTCAACTATAGGTTACGGTGCGGGCGTGCCACGGACGTCGGATGCCCGCGATCGGCTGGTCTCAACGGCGGCGCGGCTGTTCCTCGAACGCAGCTACCACGCCGTCGGTGTGGACGAATTGTGCGCGGCCGCCGACGTACGCAAAGGCAGCTTCTACCACTACTTCTCGTCCAAGTCCGAGCTCGCCAAGGCGGTGGTGGATCTTCACGCTGACGTCTTTCGAACCCGCCTGGCCGGCTCGCCGGGCGGTACGCCCACCGAGAAGCTGCACGCCATCCCCGATGCCATCGGGGCGATCCAGTCGGGGCTGGAGGCGAAATTCGGTCGCGCGGTAGGCTGCCCGTTCGGCAACCTGGCCGCCGAGTTGGCGACGACCGACGAAGAGGTCCGCGCGCACCTGTCCCGACACCTCGCCGCGATGGAGGATCAGCTCGCGATCATCTGCCGCGACGCTGCGCGCCTTGGTGCGCTGCGCGAGGACACCGACCCCGACCAGCTAGCCCACGCCCTGCTCGCCCAGTACCAGGGCATCATTTTGCTGGCCAAGCTCCACGACTCGGGGGTGTCGGTGCTGGCACCCGCGCTGCATGAATTCATCGACGGCTACCTCGCCCCGCCGGCCGTGGCGGCTTGCGGTACCGCGACGTAGGGAGTTCGCGCCGGTACTCACCGCGGCGCTGAGTCTGACCCACATCCGGTGTGGGCAACGTGATGCTTCCTTCCCGGCACCTTGCGCCGCGGGTGTATAACCGCGTTTGCTGCCCGCGCCACGGCCTCCGTTGCCGGAGCCGGGCAGCTACGGCCTATAAAGTAATAACGTGACTGGCTCGCCTCCTGGCGCTGGTGTGCGCCCGTTGCCGGCGACCGAGCGGGGGCGGCGTACCCGAGCGTCGATCATCGATGCGGCGGCGACGTTGATGTATCAGCGGGGCGTGAGTATGACCAGCCTCGACGATGTGTTGGCGGCGGCTGGTTCGGGAAAGTCACAGCTGTATCACTACTTTGACAACAAGGCCGAGTTGGTCGCCGCGGTGATCGAGCGGCAACTGCAATTGGTGCTCGCCAAGCAGCCCAGCGTGTTTAACATCGAGTCCTGGGACGGGCTGGAGGCGTGGGCGGCCGAGATTCTTGCCGTTCACGCCGAGCCGGGTGGCCCGTTCGCCTGCCCGTTGGGCACCATGGCCGCGGAGCTGAAAAACGACCAGTCGTTTCGGCCGCTTCTCGATGAGGCGTTTCGGCAGTGGGAGGCGCCGCTGGCGCGCGGGCTGGCCCGGATGCAGGAACGCGGTGAACTGGTCGCCGAGGCCGACCCGGCGCGGCTGGCGACCACGGTGATCGCCGCGCTGCAGGGCGGGATGCTGCTGGGGCGGGTTCGTGGGGACGTCACCCCGCTGCGCGACACCCTGACCAGCGCGCTCGCCCAGCTGCACCAGTGGGAACCCGCCACCGCGCCACGACCGCGCCGCACCCGCTCCTCGGCCACCCGGCAGCGGGCACGTTAGCGATCGACTCACCGGTGTGGCTCGACACGCGTTAACGCCGCGCCAGAAACGCCGCCAACAGGCGCCCGTGGAATCCGGGATCAAGTTGTTCGTCACAGATCGCGCCGACCGCAATCAGCACAGCCCGGAACTGGTCCACACAATTGCGGCAACCGCGACATCCCGCCAGATGCTAGTCAAAACGGTCTCGGACGTGCCCATCGAGTGCTTGCTCATGGTAGGCCGTCACCAGCTCGCCCAGTTCGGCACAGGTCATCAAATATCTGCGCATCACCGCTCCGGTTGTCCTGCAACGCTTCTGGGCCCGGCAGACCAAGTGCAATGACCGCTCGCCGGTCCGCGGTGAACGGGTCAGGCACGCTGCCGGTTGCCGCCATCAGTGTGACATCATTGCGCGGTACGGCCACGCGTACACCACCGCGGCCAATGTGAAGCCCAACAACGGTTTAGTGGGGTTCGCGGCGCGAAGCGTTACACACCCGTCACCCTATTGGTTGAACCGGGTTCGGCGACCACGACGCCGGCTCACCGATAATCTTCCGCAGGGAGGGCGATCCCACCGAGGCCAGCGCCCGGGTTCTTCCGGCGACGGGCCGCTCTCGTCGCGGGCAGCGTCGGCCAGTGCTTGCGCGGCCGTGATCAGCCCCAGATGACTGAACGCCTGCGGAAAATTTCCCAGCAGCTCGCCGGTGGCCGAATCCACCTGCTCGGAGAACAACCCGAGCGGACTGGCGAACCCCGCGGCGCGGGTCAGGACCTCGTAGGACCGTTGCAGTTGACCGGTGTACGCCAGGGCCTGGGCCAGCCAGAACGTGCACAACAGAAAGCTGCCTTCGCCGGTGGTGATGCCGTCACCGCCCCGGTACCGGTACAGCAGTCCCTGGTCGTCGGACAGGCCAGTCTCGATGGCGTCGATGGTGGCCAGCAGGCCTGCATCATCGGGAGGCAAAAAACCGACCGTAGCCATCAGCAGCACCGAGGCGTCGAGGGCGTCGGAGCCGAAGTATTGGGTGAACGCCCCGGCCCGCTCGCTCCAGCCGCGCTCGACGATGGCGTCGCGGATGTCGCTGCGCACCGTCCACCAGTGGTTGAGGCGATCCTCGGCGCCCAGCTGTCGGGCCATGTTGATCCCGCGATCCAGCGCGACCCAGCACATCAACTTGCTGTGCAGGTAGGGTCGCGGCGGCCCCCGCACCTCCCAGATGCCCTGGTCGTCGTCACGCCACCGGTCCGCGGCGGCGTCGACGGTGGCCACCAGAAACCGGCGGGTGGTCTCATCCATCGCGCCCAGCTGCTGATGCACGGTGTCCGCGGCGGCAAGCAGCGCCCCATACACATCGAGCTGGCGCTGTCCCCACGCCTGGTTGCCGACCCGCACCGGCCCGCTACCGCGCCAACCTTCCAGATGACCGATCTCCCGCTCGGCAAGCTCTCGTTCGCCGCCGATCCCGAACATGATCTGCAGGTCGACACCGCGGTCGAGCTGAGTAGCCGCTGCCCGGGCCACGAACGCGAAGAACCGGCCGGCCTCCACCGGACAGGCGGCGATGAACAACCCCTGCATGGTCATGCTGGCGTCACGCAACCAGGTGTAGCGGTAGTCCCAGGTCCGGCCGCTGTGCACTCCTTCGGGCAGGCTGGTGGTGGGCGCCGCGACGATGGCGCCACTGCGTTGGTACGTCAGGCCCTGCAGCACCACCCCGCTGTGGAGCACCAGCTCGCGCAGCGGACCCTGGTAGCGCTGATGCAGCGCCGACCAGCTGCGCCACGCGGCCTCGGTGGCGCGCAACCGGCGACGGACCGCGAGCGCGCTCCAGCGGGTAGGCGCGGGCCCCCACGGGTCGTGTTGGGCGAGTGCGAAACACCGCTCCTGTCCCTCAGCCAGTGTCAGCAGCCCAGATGCGCTCCCGGCGGCCATGGTCATGTCCGCGTCGGTGCTCAATGACAACACCGTCGCTCCGCCGTGGGACACGATCGCGCCGCGCTGCACACTCAGCCGCGGATGCACCAGCCCGAATTCGGGCCGCGGCACATACTCGATCAGGACCGGCACCCGTCCCCGGGTGCACCGCACCCGCCGCAGCAACACCCCCGGCGCAGACCGGCCCAGCTCGTGACCGCGCTGCCGCCCATCGAGGGCCAGCGCGTCGATGACCACCAACTCCCCGCTCGGCGCCGACCATGTGGTCTCCAGCACCAGGCCCGGTGAGCGGTAGCGCCACCGCGGCGAGAACACCGGCTCGGCCGGCGCCACCGAAAAATGACCCGCGTCGCGATCGAGCAGGCGGCCGAATACCGGGGCGCTGTCAAACCGCGGCAGACACAACCAATCGACCGAACCCGCCGCCGTCACCAGCGCCGCGCTGGCGCAATCCGACAGCAGCGCGTGCCGCGCGAGCGCGACATCACTCACTGCGACCCGCTCCTAGGCGCCAGAATCGGTGCGGCCGGTCACATACCGACTCGGCGCGGTGTCGCAGGGCGGGGCGCCTCGGACTCAAAGACGTGTGCCGCGACGCCGCGTTGCTGACCGGCATTGCCATGTACTTGACAGTACAGTGGATGGTTGGAACGGTAGCGCCAACACCAATCAACACGGCTTTGAGCTCCTATCGGTGAGGGCGGCTGGTGGCACTAGTTATGGAAGTATCAAGATGACGGCCTCGAGCGCGCCGCAGGGTGAGACGGAACCAGCGCAGCCACCGCGGTCCGCCGCGGCCATTCCCGACGAGGCATCTTCCCGTCCGTCGCAGGTCGGGCCGTCAGAGAGCGGCTACGGGTTTCCGTCGCTGCTATGGCGGACGCTCGCCGCTCATCCGCCGCCGGGGTTGTCGAGAATCCGCTGGCGCAGCCCCCTGCGCGGGCCGTGGCTGACATCGGTGTTCGGGGCGACCCTGCTGGTGGTGCTGCCCATCGTGATCATCACCGGCCTGTTGTCCTATATCGCCTACGGGCCTCGGTTCGGGCAGGCCATCCCGTTTGAGGTGGGCTGGCTTAAGCTGCCCATCTTTGATTGGCCGACCCGCCCGGCGTGGCTGTATCGGTTCACTCAGGGCCTGCACGTGGGGCTGGGACTGGTGATGATCCCGGTGGTACTGGCCAAGTTGTGGTCGGTGATTCCGCGGCTGTTCGCCTGGCCGCCGTCGCGCTCGCTGGCCCAAACGCTGGAGCGGGTGACGCTGCTGATGCTGGTGGGCGGCATCCTCTTCGAGATCGTCACCGGTGTGCTCAACATCCAATACGACTACATTTTCGGCTTTAGCTTCTACACCGCACACTATTTCGGGGCGTGGGTATTCATCGCGGCATTCGTCTCCCATGTCTGTTTGAAGCTCCCCACCATGGTGCGCGCCCTGCGGTCGCGGTCGATGCGCAGCGTTTTGCGCACCTCGTTGGCCGACACGGTGCCCGAACCGCTCGACCCCGACGGGCTGGTCGCGCCCGACCCTGATCCACCCACGCTCAGCCGGCGCGGCGCGTTGGCCGTCGTCGGCGGGGGTGCGCTGCTGGTGGCGGTGCTCACCGCTGGCCAAACGCTGGGCGGATTCACCCGTCGTGCGGCGGTGCTGTTGCCGCGCGGGCGCAGCTACGGCAGAGGGCCCAATGATTTTCAGATTAACCGCACCGCCGTGGCGGCCGGTATCGATCCCGCTGTCACCGGGGCCGGCTGGCGCCTGCAGCTGTTCGGCGGGCCGGCTCCGATGAGCCTGGACCGCGCGGCGCTGCTGGCCATGCCGTTGCACACGGTGGAGTTGCCGATCGCCTGTGTGGAGGGCTGGTCCACCACGCAGCGCTGGACCGGTGTGCGGCTGCGTGATCTGGCAGCGGCCGCCGGGCGCAGGCAGCCGGCCTCGGCGATCGTGTCTTCACTGGAGCGCTTCGGCGCGTTCAACCATGCAATCCTGCAGGCCAATCAGATCCTTGACCCCGACGCGTTGTTGGCGTTGCAGGTCAACGGGGCCCAGCTGTCACTGGATCACGGCTATCCGGCGCGGATCGTCGTGCCGGCGCTGCCCGGCGTGCACAACACCAAATGGGTCTCGGCCATCGACTTCCGGGACATCTGATGCGCGCGCTGGCACGGCTGTACGGCGATCACCTGTTTCATCTGGTGGTGGTGATGGCCGCGTTGGCGCTGGGCGCCTACACCGTCTCGGTGCTCGGGGTGCGCAACCTGTTCAATCCCAGCGTGTGGTGGCAATCCATCGCCGTGTGGTTCGCGGTGGCGGTGATCGGCCATGACCTGATCTTGTTTCCGCTTTACGCGCTGGCTGATCGGCTGCTGTGCCGCGTAACGTCCCCGCCGACTCGCCGCGACGGCGCGCGGCCACGCTCGACGCGGCGAGTACCGCCGACCAACTATCTACGCATGCCCACCCTGGCTGCGGCGCTGCTACTAGTGATGTTTTTGCCGGGCATCATCCAACAGGGCGCACCCACCTACCACGCCGCCACCGGGCTGACCCAGGCCCCCTACCTGTCGCGCTGGCTGCTGCTCACCGCCGCCTTCTACCTCATCAGTGCCCTGTGCTACGCCGTCAACACCCTGCTCGCTCAACGCCGCGCCGCCACGCCAACCGCAGCGGACCACCCATCCGCTCACCCGCAG
>NZ_DATFYW010000171.1:0-19553 GCF_035314905.1 Mycobacterium sp. | reverse complement strand
CGGCCGTCATCGTTCCTCGACGTCCTCACTCGGCGGCAGCGCCGCGATGGCGAGCGCCTCGGCGATATGGCCCGCGATCGCGGCGACGTAGACCTGGTCGCCGGCCTGGATGACCGTCTTCGGATCGGGCAGCAGACCGGCACCGAACCGGATCATGAACGCCACCCTCGCGCCCGTCGCGGCCTCCAGTTCGGTCGCCCGGTGGCCGATCCAGTCCTGGTGCAGTGCGACCTCGGCGACACCCACGTTGCCCGACGGGTCACGCCACTTGGTGGTCTCGCTTTCCCTCAGCAGCACATTGAGGAGCCGGTCGGTGGTCCACGGCACAGTGGCGACTGTCGGGATGCCGAGGCGCTCATACACCGCGGCGCGTTTGGCGTCGTAGATTCGTGCCACCACCCGCCCCACACCGAACGTCTCGCGGGCCACCCGTGCGGAGATGATGTTGGAGTTGTCGCCGGAGGACACCGCGGCGAACGCCCGTGCTTCCCCGATGCCGGCGCGCAGCAACACGTCGCGGTCGAAGCCCATCCCGAGCACGCGCTCGCCGGAGAAATCGGGGGACAACCGGTGGAACGCGGTGGAGTCTCGGTCGATGATGGCCACGTCGTGGCCGATCCGGGAGAGGCTGTCGGCCAGGGATGCGCCCACTCGTCCGCAGCCCATCACCACTACGCGCAACGTTGCGTCCTTTCCACGCGGGCGGCAGCGCGGCGACCCGGGACCTGCGAACAAAAGCGGTTCGCCCCGGCCTGAAACTGCCCGGACCACGGTACAGCCACGCTTGCCGTGGGCATAGTGTTGGCAGTCGTGTCCACGTCATCCACTGCCACGCGCCGCCTGCTGATCGGCCGGCCGCTGCCGAAGCGGATCGCGCTGCCGGTCTTCGCATCCGACGCGGTGTCATCGGTGGCGAAGCCGCACGGCGCGCCGGGCGACGCTCGGCGCGGCTTCCCGGAGTGACCGGCGCAGGGGTGCCTTCCGCTAGCGGGGAAGTGATCCTGACCGTCGGCCCCGCCGCCAACGGCGGTAGTTGCGTGGCGCGGCACGAGGGCCGGGTGGTGTTCGTCCGATATGCGCTGCCCGGTGAGCGGGTGCGGGTCCGCGTCACCGGCGAACGCGGCTCGTACTGGCATGCCGAAGCCGTGGAGATCCTCGAACCATCCGACCAGCGGATCGCGCCGCTGTGCCCGATCGCCGGGCCCGATGGCGCCGGCTGCTGCGACCTGGCGTTCGTCGAGCCGACGGCCGCCCGCGTGCTCAAGGGTGAGGTGGTGGCCAATCAGTTGGCTCGCCTCGGCGGCTACCACTGGGCTCCCGAAGGCGGGCCACGGGCCGAACGCATCGGCTCCGTGGAAGCCACCGGATGGCGGACGCGGGTGCGGCTGGCAGTGCACGGCCCCGGCGAAGCAGCCGGGCGGCCCGGATTTCACCGCTACCACAGTGCCGAGCTGGTCACCGACCTCAACTGTGCGCAGCTGCCGACAGGCATGCTCTCCGGCGTCGGCGACCGGGGCTGGCCGCCGGGTGCCGAGCTACACATCGTTATTGACGATGTTGGCGACCGCCACGTCGTGCGCACCGGTCCCCGTGACCGGGGCGGCCGCCCAGAGGTCGTCGAGGGCAACTACTTCGCGCCGCAGCGTGTGGGTCAGCGGCGGTGGCATGTCCCGGTGACGGGCTTCTGGCAGGCGCACCGAGACGCGGCGCGGGTGTACAGCGACCTGGTGGGCGGGTGGGCGCGGTTGACGCCCGGCATGACCGCGTGGGACCTGTACGGCGGCGCGGGGCTGTTCGCGGCGGTACTGGCGGACGCGGTCGGTCATCGCGGGGGAGTGGTCAGCGTCGACACGTCGCGTGCGGCGTCGAAGGCGGCGCGCCAGGCACTGGCCGACGACCCGCAGGTGCATGTCGTCAACGACTCGGTGCGCCGGATGCTGGGCGCCCAGCGGCGCGGCGCCGACGTCGCCGTCCTAGACCCACCGCGATCTGGGGCCGGGCGTGAAGTCATCGGTTTGCTTTCCGGCACCGGCGTGCCCAGGGTGATCCACATCGGCTGCGATGCGGCTTCGTTCGCCAGGGACGTCGGCCTATACCTCGGGCACGGGTTTGGCGTCGAGGTGCTGCGCGTGTTCGACTCGTTTCCGCTGACCCACCATGTCGAATGTGTCGCGGTGCTCGCTCGGTAGCGGTTCGCGGCGCGGTGGCTACACTGACTGGATGCTTGAACAGATCCGCGGTCCCGCAGATCTGCAGCGCCTTTCTCAAACGCAGCTGAGTGAGCTCGCCGGGGAGATACGGCAGTTCCTGATCCACAAAGTGGCTGCTACCGGCGGTCATCTGGGGCCCAACCTCGGTGTGGTCGAGCTCACGCTGGCGTTGCACCGGGTGTTCGATTCGCCGTACGACCCGATCATTTTCGACACCGGCCACCAGGCCTATGTGCACAAGATGCTGACGGGTCGGTGCCAGGACTTCGACACGCTGCGCAAGAAGGGCGGCCTGTCCGGCTATCCGTGCCGCGGCGAAAGCGAGCACGACTGGGTGGAGTCAAGCCACGCGTCGTCGGCGCTGTCCTACGCCGACGGGCTGGCGAAGGCGTTCGAGCTGACCGGCCACCGTAATCGCCACGTTGTGGCGATCGTCGGCGATGGCGCGCTGACCGGCGGGATGTGCTGGGAGGCGCTGAACAACATCGCCGCCGCGGGCAGGCCAATCGTGATCGTCGTAAACGACAACGGCCGCAGCTACGCGCCGACCATAGGCGGCTTCGCCGATCACATGGCCGGACTGCGGCTGCAGCCGGGCTACGAGCGGCTGCTGGACAGCGGCCGGCGTGCCATCCGCGGCATCCCCGTGATCGGCGAACTGTGCTATCACGCCGTGCACAGCGTCAAGGTCGGCATCAAGGATGCGCTGGCACCGCAAGTGCTGTTCACCGATCTCGGCCTCAAGTACGTCGGCCCGATCGACGGCCACGACGAACACGCGGTGGAGGCGGCGCTGCGCCACGCCCGCGGCTTCAGGGCGCCGGTGATCGTCCACATGGTCACCCGTAAGGGCATGGGCTACCCGCCGGCTGAGAACGACGAGGCGGAGCAGATGCACTCCACCGGGGTGATCGACCCGCTGACCGGGATGGCCACCGCCGTGGCGGGGCCGGGCTGGACATCGGCGTTCTCCGAGGCGCTCGTCGCTTACGGTGCCAAGCGCCGGGACATCGTCGCGATCACGGCCGCGATGCCGGGGCCGACAGGTTTGAGTGTGTTCGGGGAGCGGTTCCCGGACCGACTGTTCGACGTCGGCATCGCCGAACAGCACGCGATGACGTCCGCGGCCGGTCTGGCCATGGGGGGCCTTCACCCGGTGGTCGCGATCTACTCGACCTTTCTGAACCGGGCCTTCGACCAGATCATGATGGACGTCGCGCTGCACAAGCTGCCGGTCACGATGGTGCTCGACCGGGCCGGGATCACCGGGAACGACGGCGCGAGCCACAACGGCATGTGGGACCTGTCGATGCTGGGCATCGTGCCCGGGATTCGGGTCGCCGCGCCGCGGGACGCGACCCGATTGCGGGAGGAACTCGGCGAGGCACTCGACGTCAACGACGGCCCGACGGCCATTCGGTTCCCCAAAGGCGATGTCGGCGAAGATATTCCGGCGCTGAAGCGCCTTGACGGCGTCGACGTGCTGGCGGTTCCGGCTACCGGTCTGTCCGACGAGGTGCTGCTGGTGGCGGTCGGCCCGCTGTCCGCGATGGCGCTGGCCGTCGCGGAGCGGCTGCGTGATCAGGGCATCGGTGTGACAGTGGTCGACCCGCGGTGGGTGCTACCCGTGCCCGACGCGATACGCGACCTCGGGGCATCCCACAAGCTCGTCGTCACGCTCGAAGACCACGGAGTGCGCGGCGGCGTCGGGTCGGCGGTTTCGGCGGCTCTGCGGCGCGCCGAGGTTGACGTGCCCTGCCGCGACATCGGGATACCCCAGCAATTCCTGGCCCAGGCGTCGCGGAAGGAAGTGCTCACCGACGTCGGTCTCACCGATCAGGACGTGGCGCGGCAGATCACGGGATGGATCGCCGCGCTCGGCACGGTCGACGCTGACGCCGACCTCCGGGAGCAGGTCGACTAGCTCCGGCGTCAGGTCCCGTTACGCCAGCGCCTGCGCGAGCACCGGCACTACCAACTCGCGCTGCCACGGCCGCGCACCCCGGTCACGAACGAATGCCTCGATTGCTTCGGGGATGTCGTCGGCACCCTCCCATTCCCAACACAGCCGGCGCAGCAGATCGGGCGCGAGGAGATTTTCGGTGGGCACGTGAACCTGTTCGGACACCTCGGTCAGCGCTGCGCGCGAAGCTTCTAACCGGGCGGCCGCCTCCGGTTTGCGACGGCTCCAACGAGCCACCGGCGGCGGCCCGTTCTGCGGATCCGGGGGCGTGGGTGGCTCCGGGTTGTCCCGTCCCCGCGCCAGCGCGGCCAGCCACAGGTCGGCGTTGCGACGCTGCCGCGAGCCGCCGAACACCGGCAGAGCCGTCAGATCCTCGACGGTGCCCGGGTCAGCGAGTGCGGCGTCGATGATTGCAGAGTCGGGCAGGATGCGGCCGGGCGCGATGTCGCGGCGACGCGCGATCTGGTCACGCGTCGTCCAGAGTTCACGCACCTCCGCCAGCCCGCGAGCGTCGCGAACCTTGTGGATGCCCGACGTCCGTCGCCATCGGTCCCGCCGTGTCGGAGTCGCAGGCAGCGTACGCAGGTGCTCGAACTCCTGAGCGGCCCACTGCGTCTTACCCTGCCCGGCGAGCACCGCGGCGACCGCGTCCCGCAAGTCGATAAGCACCTCGACATCGAGCGCGGCGTAGTTCAGCCACGCCTGCGGCAGCGGCCGCTTGGACCAGTCCGCCGCGCCGTGCCCCTTTGCCAGGCCCAGCCCGAGCAGCCGCTGCACCATCGCGGCGAGGTTCACGCGGTCGTAGCCCGCCAGCCGGCCCGCCAACTCGGTGTCATACAGCGCCGCCGGTCGCATGCCGACCTCGGCCAGGCAGGGCAGGTCCTGGTCGGCCGCGTGCAGAATCCATTCGCCGCCGGCCAGGACGTCAGCGATCGGGCGCAGCGACACCACCGGATCCCCACCGCCACTGACGGGGTCCAGCAGCACGGTGCCCGCGCCCGCCCGGCGGATCTGGATCAGGTAGGCCCGCCCTGAATACCGAAATCCGGACGCCCGTTCGGCGTCGACCGCGAACGGCCCGTGTCCGGCGGCCAGACGGTCTGCGGCGGCAGCGATTTGGTCGTCGTAGATGGTCAGCTCGGGTACCCCGTCGGCTGGCTGCAGCAGCGGCGTCGGCTCAGGTTCCGGTGACGCGTCGGGCTCTGGTGCCTCGGCCGTCATCTCAAGCGCGGGACCGCGAACCGAGGTCGGTCACCCCCACCGGCGGCAGGCCCGCCGCGCGCTCGAGCACCTCGCAGAACGCCTGGACGTGAGCCTCCAGGTCGGGGGTGAGCGCGGTCCACGACGCGCGCAGTTCGATTTGGTGCGCGCGCGGCGGGCCGGCGATGTCGCCGTAGCGCACCGATGTGGTGGCGGTCACGGTGCCGCCGAGGGCCGTCACCTGACCCGGCCGGGACTCGAGCGCGTCCACCAGCCAGCTCCACGCCACTTCCGGCAGCAGCGGATCGACGGCCTCGCTGGCATCGAGGTCGGCCTGGATGTAGGCGACCAGCCGCATCGTCCCGTCCCATGCTTCGGCGCCCTCGGGGTCGTACAACAGGATCAGGCGCCCGAACGCGTCGCCCTCGGACCGCTCGGGAACGATGTCGGTCTCCGGGTGGCGCACTTCAGCGCCCAGGGCGTAGCTGTACGGCGCCAGCCGCTGCGGCGGCCGGATCGGCCCGAGTTCGATCTCCGGACGCACGACGGCAGCATTCATCGCCGTCACGGCCGCACGGAACGGAGCCGGCTCACCGGAGGTCACCCTTGGACGCTAGCCCATTTGCCCGGACTCGGCCGAAGGCGCGCCGACAATTGCCCGCATGGCAGCATGGGAGGGGAGATGAACCGCCGCGACCTGCCCGAAGCCCCTTATCTGGCTGCGGCGACCGGCCGCAAACCACAACGGGCGCCGGTGTGGTTCATGCGGCAGGCCGGTCGGTCGTTGCCCGAATACCGCGCCCTGCGCGCCCGGCACAGCATGCTGGCTGCGTGCTTCAACCCCGAGCTGGTCTGCGAGATCACTCTTCAGCCGGTACGCCGCCACGACGTCGACGCCGCGATCCTGTTCTCAGACATCGTGGTGCCGCTGCGCGCGGCCGGCATCGCGCTGGACATCGTTGCCGATGTCGGACCGGTCATCGACGATCCGGTACGCACCGCCTCCGACGTCAGGGACCTGAAAAAGCTTGCGCCCGAGCAGGTCTCATCGGTAGGTGAGGCCGTAAGCATGCTGGTGGGCGAACTCGGCGACGTGCCGCTGATCGGGTTCGCCGGCGCGCCGTTCACCCTGGCCTCGTACCTGGTGGAGGGCGGCCCGAGCAAGCACCACGAACGCACGAAGGCGATGATGCTCGGCGAACCGCAGACATGGCATGCCCTGATGACGGCGCTGGCCGACCTGACGATCGCGTTCCTGCAGGTTCAGATCGACGCCGGCGTCGATGCGCTGCAGGTCTTCGATTCGTGGGCCGGCACGTTGTCGCTGGCGGACTACCGCCACCACGTGCTGCCGCACAGTGCGCGGGTGTTCGGCGCGCTGGCGAGCGCCGGGATTCCGATGACGCACTTCGGGGTCGGCACCGCCGAACTGCTGGGCGCGATGTCCGCGGCGGGTGCGACGGTGGTCGGCGTCGACTGGCGCACGTCGCTGGTGGACGCGGCGGCCCGTGTCGAAGCGGGCAGGGCGCTGCAGGGCAACCTGGACCCCGTGGTCCTGCTGGCCGGATGGCCCGTCGTCGAGGCTGAAACGCGTCGGGTCGTCGACGACGGCCGCCGCGCTGTGGACGCGGGTGCCGGCGGGCACATCTTCAACCTCGGCCACGGTGTGCTGCCCGATTCCGATCCCGACATCCTCACCGAAGTGGTGGCACTGGTGCACTCCCTGTGATCCGCTCGTATTGCGTTGTAGGCGGTGGGATTTCGGGTCTAAGCGCCGCCTACCGGCTGCGGGTGGTGGCCGGTGATCAAGCGCACATCACGCTGTTCGACCCGGCCGACCGGCTCGGCGGCATCCTGCGCACGATCCGGCTGGCCGGCCAGCCGATAGACGTCGGCGCGGAGGCGTTCGTCGCGCGCCGGCCCGAGGTACCTGCCCTGCTCGCGGAACTGGGGATGGCCGATACGCAAGTCGACACGACCGGGGTACGGCCGCTGATCTATGCCGATGGCCGGTTGCATCCACTGCCCGCCGGCACGGTGAACGGGATTCCGACCCGGGCGGAGTCGCTGAGCGGACTTGTCGACGACGCGACCCTGGCGTATGCCGCCTCGGAGCCCACCCGTCCGTTGACCTGGGCGACCGGCGCCGATCCCGCGGTCGCCGACGTGGTGGCTGACCGCTTCGGCGCGCAGGTGGTCGCCCGCTCGGTGGATCCGCTGCTGGCCGGGGTTTATGCGGGATCGGCAGCAACGATCGGCCTGCGCTCGGCGGCGCCCGGTGTGGCGGGCGCACTCGACCGCGGCGCGCGCAGTCTCACCGAAGCCGCCAGGGAGGCGCTGCCGGCGCCGAGCGCCGGGCCGGTGTTCCGTGCGGTGGGCGGCGGCTACCAGGTGCTCGTCGACGAGCTCTCGCGGCGCAGCGGCGCCTACCGGGTCGCCACCGCGATCACATCGCTGCGGCCCGAGTCCGGCGGCTGGCAACTGCACGACGACGGCGGCAACGCCTGGCACGCCGACGCCGCGGTTCTCGCGGTGCCGGCGCCGCGCTTGGGGCCGCTGCTAGCCGAGTTCGCGCCGGCTGCGGCTGCGGCCACAGGGCGGATCCCGGTCGCCTCATCGGTCGTCGTGGCACTCGCGGTGCCACCCGGCACGCCGCTGCCCGACCGGTCAGGCGTGCTCATCGCAAGCGGAGAGGCGTTGCACGCCAAGGCAATTACGCTATCCAGCCGCAAGTGGGGCGGCAGCGGCGCAACGCAGCTGCTACGGCTGAGCTTCGGGCGCTTCGGCGACGACTTGGCCCGCACGGCCAGCGACGAGCAGCTGCTGGAATGGGCGATCGAGGACATGGCGACCGTTTTCGGCGTTGCCGTCGATCCGATCGAATCCCACGTGCAGCGCTGGATCGACGCGATGCCGCAGTACGGGCCGGGCCACGGGCAACTCGTCGCCGCGATCCGGGGCAACCTGCCGAACACACTTGCCCTCGCCGGCAACTACCTCGACGGCATCGGGGTGCCGGCATGCATCGCGTCGGGCACCGCCGCGGCCGCCTTGCTGGCCACGTCGCCCGTGGCACGATAGCTGTATGGCCCGATTGGATTACAACGCCCTCAACGCCTCGGTGCGCTACCTGATGTTTTCGGTGTTCGCGGTGCGGCCCGGGGCTCTCGCCGAGGACCGTGGTGCGGTGGTCGGGGAGACGGCGACGTTCCTCAAGCAGCAGGAGGACAACGGCGTCGTGGTGCGCGGGCTCTACGACGTGGCGGGCTTGCGGGCCGACGCCGATTTCATGCTCTGGACCCATGCCGACCGGGTCGAGGCGCTGCAGGCCACCTACGAAGACTTCCGTCGCACCACCATGCTGGGGCGCGCGAGTAATCCAGTGTGGAGCAGCGTGGCCCTGCACCGGCCGGCCGAGTTCAACAAGAGCCACATACCTGCGTTCCTGGCCGGCGAGGAGCCCGGCAACTACGTTTGCGTGTATCCGTTCGTGCGATCACTGGACTGGTACTTGTTGCCCGGCGAGGACCGTCGCCGGATGCTCGCCGAACACGGCATGGCCGCGCGAGGCTACAAGGATGTGCGCGCCAACACGGTGCCGGCGTTCGCCCTCGGGGACTACGAGTGGATCCTGGCGTTCGAAGCACCCGAGCTGCACCGCATCGTCGACCTGATGCGCGAACTCCGCGCCACCGAAGCGCGTCGCCACACCCGCGCGGAGACGCCGTTCTTCACCGGTCCCCGGGTGCCCGTCGAACAACTCGTCGAGCGGCTCCCGTGATTCGCGAAACCGCCGCGTGGAATGCTATGTCGGGGTCAGCGGGGTGGGGATCATCCGCAGCGAGATCGAATTGATGCAGTAGCGCTGGTCGGTCGGGGTGGGGTAGCCCTCGCCGGAGAACACATGGCCGAGATGGCTGTGGCAGTTGGCGCACAGGACCTCGACGCGGTGCGTGCCAAGCGAATCGTCGGGTCGCAGAATCACCGCCTCCGAACGCGCGGGGTCGAAGAATGACGGCCAGCCGCAATGGGATTCGAACTTCTCGGTGCTGCGGAACAACTCGGCACCACAGGCCCGGCACTGGTACACACCCTCCGTGGTGGTGTCGGTGTATTCCCCGGTGAACGGGCGCTCGGTGCCGGCTCGGCGTAACACCGCGAACTCCTGCGGAGTGAGCTTTTCACGCCATTCGTCGTCGGTCAGTTCGAGTTTGGGCCGCGGTGACGTCATGCGTTCACGCTAGCCCGCTGCTCCCGGGGCGTCATCCACGGCGGGTCGATGCCGGCGTCAAGCCGGTTCTCCGCCCTGGCGTCGAGGTAGCGAAAATACAGCACGCAGAACACGACGACCAGCAGCAGCGACCAACCCCACGTCACCTTCAGGTATTCCGCCGCACGCCCGGTGGTGGGCCAGTGCCCGAGTAACCACCGGTCCGCCGTCAAGAAACCGTAGATCGCCAACCACGACGGCCAGTTGCGGATCACCGAGTTAGGCAGCACCACCGTCATCAAGAACGGGAACAGCATCATCGAGTAGTAAGCCTGTCCGAGTGACAGCACCAGCCACGACCACACCAGCAGCACGCCGGACGAGGTCGCCATCCAGAACAGCGGATCGCGGGTGCGGTAGTAGCGGTAAAGCAGCCACAGCGCGCCAACGGCCAGCGCGGTGAACAACAGGCGCAGGAACACAATCAGCCACATCGGCAACCCGTAGTAGACGCCGTTACCCAGGATCGAGCTGTTGAAGTAGTCGCGGGTGCCCAGGATGTACGGCAGCGTGCGCTTGAAGAAGTTCATCGGGTCGGCGATCAACGGCCATGCCGCCAGGTTGAACGCCACCGGCACCGCGATCGCGGTTACCAGGGCCCGCCACTGCCTGTTGAGCAATGGAAGCAACAACAGCGGTGCCAGCAGCGGCTTGACGACGAGCGTCAACCCGATCGCGACACCGGCCCACCACTGGTGGCCGATCTTTCCATCGAGCAGCCACCGGAAGAACAGCACCTCCAGTAGCAGGACGCATCCGTTGATGTTGGTGAATACGAGTGTGTTGACGACGGTCTCGGTGCAGAACATCGCGGCGAGCAACGCGGGCGCGGCCACCGACGTGATCCCGAACCCGAACAGCCGGAGCAGAAGGTAGCCGGCGACGATGATCGCGATCGTGTTGATGAAGATGAACCAGTACCGCGACGCGTCGACGGGCAGGTAGCCGAACGGGGCCATCAGCAGTGTCCCGCCGGGCGGATACAGGTAGTGCGGGTCGACGTAGTCGAGGTGCTCGTTGTAGATGGCCCAGCCGCGCTTGAAGTTGATCACCGCGCGGTACACCGGCCCGAAGTCGTCGGTGATGTACCCGTTGGTGGCCAGCACGTAGCTGCGGTGGATCACGAACATGATCGCGATCGGCCACAGGATCGACCGCAGCACATAAGACGTGCCGGGCGGGCTGGTCCTGGGACGGAACCAGGTCAAGACGGCGCTGCGGACCGAGCCGCTGCGGGTATCTGGTGGCGTCACGAGCGCACCGTACACCGCCCGCGGAAGCGCCGAGATCAGGCGGGGCAGTAGGTGTCTGTGGGCGGCAGGTTGCCGCTGTCCAGGTAGCCGATCAGCGGTGGCACCGCACAGGGCGCGTAGATGGCGACGCCGTGGCCGATGCCCTGCCACACCACCCGCCTGCTGGCCACGCCGGCGTTGATGACCGCGGCCGACACCGCGCTGACGCCGTCGGAGCCGACCACCGGGTCGTACTGGCCGCCTAGCAGCAACGCGTTGACCTTGAGGCTCTTCGGGTCGGGCGGGGCGTTGCCGCTGGGCCAGTTCAGGCACTTGACGAGGTTCATTGCGCCGACGGCGCCGAACTCGGGATACAGCTTGCCCCACGCGACGACGAGCTCGCGGACACGGTCGGGGGTGGGCCGGTTGAGCGAGTCGCTGCAGCTGTTGACGAATTGCCCGTCGGTCTGGCGCAGCGATTCGGCCTGGTTGATCAGGTTGTTCAGTTGGTTGGCGTCGCCGGACCGCGCGGACGCAACGGCGCCCGCCAGCGCGTTGGTGCTCGACACCCGGTCGCCGTGGGGGTAGGCGAGTGCCGTGCTGACCGCGTCGGCGACCGCGGCCACCGACGCGCCGCCGGGACCATGGCCGGCGCGGGCGTCCGCGAGCATCGCGTCGATCGCCCCCTTCGGGTCGGGTCCCAGCGGGCAATTCACGGCCACGCACTGCGTCGCAAACGCCTCGAGCGCCGCCTGCTCACCCTTCACCTGCTGCTCGGCTGCCGCCTCGGCGGGGACGCCATTGGGAAGCGGCGAGTCGAGGATCAGCCGGGCCACCCTGTTCGGGTGCAGACCGGCGTAGGCCAAGGCGACCTGGGCGCCGTTGCCGATGCCCATCAGCGCCAGCGCAGGAACGTCCCAGGTGCTGCGCAGCTTCTCGATGTCCTCGGCGGCGTGGGAGTTGTCGTAGGCAGAGTCACCGGGCGCGATCGCGTCGGTGCAGTTCGTCGTCGCGGTCATCGTGATCTGGCCGAGGTTGGCGACGGGATCGTCACCCGACGCGAACTGCGCCTGGTTCTGCATCTCCGCCCGATCGGAGGGGTCGCGGCAGTCCAGGGCCGCCGACATCCCCATGCCGCGACGGTCCACCGCGACGACCGGGTGGCTGCGCAGCACGTCGGCGCCGGCCCGCGACAGCCAGACCGGCAGCTGCAGCGACGACGGCATGTCGGATCCGGTCGTGAACACCAGCGGGCCGGCGCCCGGCGGCGTCTCGGGCGAACGGGCGCGGACCACGCCGATGCTCAACGTGCCGGTGGCGCCGTTGATCGGGTCGAGGTCGGCGTCATAGGTCGCGCAGTCGAGCATCACCCCCGCGGGTGGCGGGGAGGCGGCGTCGCCGAACACCTTCGACGTGCAATCCCGCCAGGCCAGGTCGTTCTTGGGAGCCTCGACGGGCGGCGGGCCGCTCGGTTTCGGTGCCGACGTAGCAGGACGGGCGATGCGATCGGAGTTCGTCGCGTAGCGCGGGTTCGCGGCGAGCCCGGGCGCGCACCCCGCCAGCAAAGCGGTCACGGTCACCGCGACGACCGTGACGGCGGTCCGGCGCGGCGAAGGCATGCTGCCCAGAGTAGCCACTGATTTCAGGCACCCCGGGAAAAGAGCTGGTAGAGGTAGCCGTCCACGTCGGTCAGGATGTGCGACGCACCGACCCGGGTCAGCGCGGATGACCCGCAGACCCCGATACGCTTGGCGCCGCCGGCGACCAGCAGCGGCGCCAGCGTCAACGCCAGCTGATCAAGCAAATCCGCCGCGATGATCTGCCCGAGCAGCGTCGGGCCGCCCTCGCACAACACGCGATGCAGGCCGCGCTGAGCGAGCCCGGCCAGCACCACGGCCAGGTCGACGACGACGGGATCGGTGGTCGAGGCGTCGATCACCTCCGCGCGGCCGTGCAGCCGGTCGCAAGTGGCCACGAACGACGCGCCGGCGGTGAAGATCAGCGGCGGCGTTTCCGTGCGCACGAACAGCCTGCTGTCCGGCTCCAACGCACCGGAGGCGGTGATCACCGCGATCGGCGGCACCTCGCGTTGCCCGCGGCCCTGGCGGCGCTGCCGGGCGGGAACGGACAGCTGGGCCCCGGAGTAGTTCTCGGCGCGGACGGTGCCGGCGCCGACAAGCACGACGTCGGCCACTTCGCGCATGACCTTGAAGAGGACCCGGTCGCCCGGTCCGGCAAGGCCGCCCGCGCGGCCGTCGACGGTGGCGGCGCCGTCCAGGCTCGCGATCATGTTGGCCCGCACAAAGCAGCGCGACAGCTCGCCCGGATACTCGTAAAGCTGCGCCAGCTCCGCGACATCGACCTCGCGGACCGGCCCCAGCAGTGTGAAGCGCGTCGCGGCGTCCTCCTCGGTCACAGCCACGATTTCAGCACGTCGCTACAGTGCGAGCATGAGCCGCCCCGACAATGTCGCCCACCTTGTCGATCGGCATCCCACGGTGTCGTCGAAACGGCTCATCGCCCAGCTGGTGCCGCCGCCCACGTTCGCGGGAGTGAGTTTCGAGAGCTATCACCCTGATCCGGCCGAACCGAGTCAGGCCGCAGCCGTGCGATCCACCCGCGAGTTCGGCGAGCTGGCGGTGCAGCGCCGGGCCGGCAGGAAGCGGTTGTTCGGCAGGACCGCGGTCCAGCCCGGCGAGGGGATCTACCTTGACGGCGGTTTCGGCGTCGGCAAGACGCACCTGCTGGCATCGCTTTACTTCGCGCTGCCCGAGGACCCGGCGCATCCCAAGGCGTTCGCCACATTCGGCGAGCTGACCCAGCTCGCCGGTGTGTTCGGCTACGTCGAGTGCATCGACATGCTGGCCGACTACACCGTGGTCTGCATCGACGAGTTCGAGCTCGACGATCCGGGCAACACCGTGCTGGTGTCGCGGCTGCTCTCCGAGCTGGTCGCGCGCGGCGTGTCGCTGGCTGCGACGTCGAACACGCTACCGGAGCAGCTGGGCGAAGGACGTTTCGCCGCTGCGGACTTCCTGCGCGAAATCCACACGCTGGCAGATATTTTCACGACAGTCCGCATCGACGGCCCCGACTATCGGCACCGCGGCATGCCGCCCGCGCCGGAACCGCTGACCGACGAGGAAGTCCGCCGGCGTGCCGACGAGATCGAGGGTGCGACAATCGACGACTTCGACACGCTGTGCGCTCACCTGGCGACGATGCACCCGTCGCGCTACCTGTCGCTGATCGAGGGCGTGGCTGCGGTGTTCGTGACGGCGGTCCACCGCATCGAGGACCAGAACGTCGCACTGCGGCTGGTCGCACTGACCGACCGGCTGTACGACGCGGGGATTCCAGTGGTGGCGTCGGGCGAGAAGCTCGATGCGATCTTCAGCGACGAGATGCTGGCCGGGGGATTCAGAAAGAAGTATCTGCGTGCCACGTCGCGGCTGCTGGCGTTGACCAGTGCGGGCACGGCCGGCGTGGCCTGATTCGTCACAGCCCGCGCACCATCACGTAGTCGTTCTCAACGTGCTCGCCCACGCGAAAGGTCTTGGTGCCGCTGATCGTAAAGCCGTGTTTGGCGTAAAAGCGCTGTGCCCGCCTGTTTTGCTGGTTCACTCCGAGCCACACGCTTTTGGCCGCCATGTCGTTCGCATGCGTCAGGGCGCTCTCCATGAGCGCCGCCGAGACGCCCGCGCCGTGGCTGCCGGGCAGCACGTACATCTTCGACAGCTCGACGGTGGGGCGGACACGAACGGCCCGCTGGACGTCGGCGTCGTGGATGATTCCCCGAATCAGCATGGCGTAGCCGACGATTCGGCCGTTGTCGTGAGCGGTGAGGATCACCCGGTCGGGATCGGCGAGGTAGTCGGCGAACCGCGCGGGGGAGAGGTTGGTCTCGATGAACGCCGCGACGTTCTCCGCTGTCGAGGAGGGCGGGCATGCCAGGGGGAACGTGCGCGCGGCCACGGCGGCCAGTTCCTCGGTCTCGGCGATGTCGGCCACCGCAACGTGCACAGCCATGACGGCTATTACGGCAGCGCCTCGGTGATGTTCCACTGCGCCAGGTGGAAGCCCGTCTTACGGTCGACCAGCACCACACTGGACGGCAGGTCGCGGTAGCAGTCCCACCAGACACCGCCGGCGACGGTCGCACCCTGCGGCGCGTTCAGCAGCGAATACTGGAGCGCGTCGGGAGCGTCGGTGTTTTTCGGCAGGTACGCATCGCCGGTCAGCGTCACCCCGTTGAACGAGAAGATAGTGGACAGGTAGTACGGGCTGGGCACCTGCAACGGGTGCACGACCACGTTCGCCCGGTAGACCCGGACGTTGGGCCACCGCGGCCCATAGCCGAATCCGGGCGGGACGTCCGACGGGTCCATGCTGACGACGGTGACGTCAGCGATGAACTTGTTGTCGGGGTCGTTGACCCGCAGTGTGTCGCCGAGGTGCCCGGTCGGAGCATCGACGGCGGACGCGGACGGGGCGAGGAGTGTGCCGACACCGGCTATCACGACGATCAGACCCATCAGGCAGCGGCGCATCATCCCCTCCTTGGCTGTGTCCGCATGATGGCATAGGCGGGGTCGCTGCGGTAAGGGTCGGGTGTCAATGAACCCAGGGCCCCACGCCGCCGACCTTGTCGATCGCGATGCGTGTCAGATGGCCCGGCGGCGGGTCGTCCATCGGCGGGAACTTCGCGTTCGGTCCGATCATCGTCTTGGCCAGCTCAGCGAGCAGTTCGGGTGCGCCGCCCTCCTCGACGCGGGCAGTGCCGGTGATCGACAGGTAAGGCGTCATCGTGCCGCTGCGGTCGAGGGAGATGACGGTCAGCGCGACGCGCGGGTCACGGCGGACGTTGCGGACCTTCTTGTGTTCACCGAGGTGCGCGGTGACGATCTCGTCGTCGCCCTCCGGTGTGGTCTGCAGCGCGATCCAGACGACGCTCACCTGTGGGCTGCCGTCGGGGTTGAGGGTGACCAAGGTGGCATCGGCACCGTGTCCGATCAGCGCCCGCGCGTAGTGGTCCAGTCTCATGAGCCGAACCCTACGCCGGGGGGCGGCTCAGCCCCTCGGCGATGGATTTGAGCGCATCGGCCAAGCCGGCCTCCACTGCGGCCTTTCCGATGCCGAGCCGGTGCAGCGTGCCGTCGTCGCCCTCGGCTTCGAGCATGGCGAGCAGGATGTGTTCGGTGCCGATGTAGTGGTGGCCCAACCGAAGCGCCTCGCGAAACGTCAGCTCCAGTATCTTGCGTGCCGGGCCGCTGAACGGGACCAGTGCAGGCACGTCCTCCTGGTGGGGTGGCAGCTGCACCGCGGCGCGGATCGATTCGATCTCGGCGCCTTGGTCCTGGATCAGCCTGACTGCCAAGGATGCCGGATCGCTCAGCAAGGCCAATAACAGGTGCGCCGGGGTGATCTCGCTGTTGCCGGCGTCGTGGGCGGCGTTTTGCGCGCTGACCACCGCGTTGCGTCCCCGCGGGGTGAATCGGGCGAACCCCTGGTCGGGGTCGAAAGCGGAGGTTTCAGCCTTGGGTACGAACCTCTTCTGCGCGGCCTGCTTGGTGACTCCCATGCTCTTGCCGATCTCGGTCCATGACGCACCCGAGCGGCGGGCCTGGTCGACGAAGTGGCCGATCAGGTGGTCGGCGACTTCGCCGAGGTGCTCGGCGGCCAGGACGGCGTCGGCGAGCTGGTCCAGCGCATCGGTGTTGACCGTCTTGATCGCAATGATCAGGTCATCCAGGCGGACGGGATAGCCGATCGGGGTGGGCGTCATGCGTCAACTGTAGGTTGACGGAATGAGGGCGTCAACTGTGGGTTGACGCGACCTGGAGAGCGGTGTCTGCGCGATAGTCAAAAACCGTGAATTTGGTTGCCAGCCAGTCATAAGATTTGGCATACGCCGAGGTCGGGGAAGATCCGAGGGAGGCCTGCGATGAGGGGCATGATTCATCGTCTGGCAATTGTCATCGCGGTCGCGCTTGCGCCGCTCGCGTTCGTCACGTTCGTATCGCCGGGGGTGGGTGGAGCAACCGTGTGCGGCGCGGGCACGGTGTTGGATCCAGGCTCCGACACCTGCGTCCCGGCGGGACCGCCACCGGCACCGCCGCCACCACCGGCGGGACCGGCCAGCATGTGTATCGGCGCGCCGGTGCCGTTCGTGCCGATGAGCTGGTGCTTCCCGGTCGGTGGTGGCTGACACAGGTTCACGACGCAGCTAGACCAAGGCGGCGGGCGTCAGCGTCCGCGGTAGCGGGTATCCGCGATTCATGACAGTGAGCCGTGACATGTCCGCGCCTCCCCAGAGCGTCTGGAATGTGATCTCCGACGGGTGGACCTATTCGCAATGGGTAGTCGGGAACAGCCGGATGCGTGCCGTTGACCACGGCTGGCCTTCGCCGGGCACGAGGATCAAGCACTCCATCGGTGTCTGGCCGTTTGTGATCGACGACGAGACCGTCTCACTGGCGTGTGTGCCACTGCAGGAAATCGTCTTGCTCGCCAAGATGGGACCGGTCGGGGCCGCGCGCGTTACCCTGCGCCTCAGCGACATTCCCGGCGGGTGCCGGGTCGAAATGAGCGAGGTGCCTGCCGAGGGGCCGATCAATCTGCTTCCCGATCGCTTGGCGCAGCTCGCCATAAACGTTCGCAACCGGGAGTGCCTCTGGCGCCTCGAGCAACTCGCCGACGCACGCGAGCCCAGCGACGTCGACAACTAGTCCGCTAGTCCGCTAGTCCGCTAGTCCGCGCTCAACCGGGTGGATAGCCACGACGGACGGTCCGATCGAGAATGCCCAGTGTTGCGCGCAGGGCGCCTTCGGACACAACCGGGAAGATGCCGGCCTCCCGCCACGTCGGGTCGATGTCGGACCAGTCGTAAAACGACGTGACGAGCGTGGCCGCGCCGTGGTCGGTTGGCTCGAGCCGGTAGCCGTAAACATGGCCGATCTGCGGGCGGATCTGGCCGAGGATGGTCCAGGAGATCAGCCGGTCCGGTTCGAATTCGCGGATGGTGACGGTGACGTCGTACTTTCCCAGTTGCGGAAAGTCGTTGAGCGACTCGCGGTCCATGTGGACGACGAAGCCGTCGCCGACGCCGCGCACCGGATCGCCGTCGGCGTCCTGCAGCATGCCCGTCGAGTCGATCGCGACGTGGCCCTGTGGGTCACACAGCACCGCGAAGATGTCGGCGGCGGGTGCCGCGATGGTGCGCTGGGTTTCAATGCGTTCGCTCATCAGGCCTCGCAGCCGCTCGGTCGCCGGGCTAGGAAAGAACTACCCGGGGAAGAATCCGTTGCCGGTCAATGTTCCGGCTTGCCATCCCTGATCTCCCAGGCAGAGCAGGGGACGGCCGTCTGGGGCTTGTGCCGCCGTCTGGGGACCGGGGCATGATGCGCCGATCTGCTGGACCCCGTACAGCGGGTACGACACGACCCAGAATCCTGTGTAGACGGGTGGCCACTGGTTGGGGATCCAGTGACATGCCAGGGCTTCACCCCCGGGGCCCCGTCCGAACACGAACCGGTCCGTGTTTTCGCAAGGCGCACCAAGCGCGGCGTCGTAGTTCATCCCCGGCACGTCGCTGGTGTAATGGCCGTTGTCGGCGGCGGCGGCCGGGGCCGTGCTGATGGCAGCCCCTGCGATCGCCCCGGCGATGAACAGTTGACGAATCATGTCCCACCCTCCATGCACCTTGGCCCCGGCAAAGCCTAGCGTTTGTGGCGCGGGCCACAAAGAAGAATCCCGATGATGGGCTGGGCGGGGGTGGGCCTAGCGACCAAGGGTCGCTAGCGACAAAGGGTCGCCAAGGGTCGCTAGCGCTCCAGCACCGAGGTATGGTAAACGGCCTGTCCGAAGGCCCCGTCGTTGACCGGCGCCGCGGGAAGGCCGTTGTCGGCCAAGAGCTGTGCGATCGTCGTGCCGACCGAACGCCACCCGTGGGCGTCCAGGTAGGCGGCGACGTCGTTGCGGTCGCCGGGAAATCCGAGGTCCCAGATTTCGAGGTCGAACCCGTGCTCTCGCCAGCCCCGCGTCGCCTGGCGGATCGCCTCCTCAGCTTGTGCGGGGTCGAGATCGGCTGGATTGTTGAAGGTTTCGGATGCGAGCCGGCTGCCGTCGGCGCTGAGTTCGGTGATGTCGTCCAGCAGCCGGTCCTGGGCCTCCGGAGGAAGGAACCCCAGCAGACCCTCGGCTATCCAGGCAGTCGGCCGGCCGGGGTCGAAACCGGCCTGACGAAGGGCAGTGGGCCAGTCGTGGCGCAGATCTATCGGAATAGCCCGCAGGTCGGCGGTCGGTTCCGCGCCGAGTTCGGCAAGCGTCGCGGTCTTGAACTCGATCACCTGTGGCTGGTCGATCTCGAACACGACCATCGCGGGCGGCCATGGCAGCCGATACCCGCGCGCGTCGAGGCCGGATGCCAGGATGACCGCCTGACGGATGCCTGCCTGTGCCGCGTCGCGGAAGAACGCATCGAAGTAGCGGGTGCGGGCCGCCAACAAATTCGTCATCGGCTGCATGCCCCACGACGCGTTCGGGTCGTCGACGTCGGCGGGCTGCAGTTCACGGGTGGCCCAGCGGGTAAAGAAGTCGACCCCCACGGCGCGGACGAGCGGTTCGGCGAAGGGGTCGTCGATCAGTGGGGCGTCGGCGTTGGTGGCTCTGGCCCTCGC
>NZ_DATFYW010000170.1:0-4236 GCF_035314905.1 Mycobacterium sp. | reverse complement strand
GGGCATCACGGGGAGGTCCACAACGTCCATCCTGGATAGTGGCGGCAGATTCGCCCCCAGCCCGTCGGCAGACCTGCACATCGGCAACCTGCGCACAGCGGTGCTCGCGTGGCTGTTCGCCCGCTCCACCGGCCGACGGTTCCTGGTCCGCGTCGAAGATCTCGACGAGCGCACCCACCCCGAGGTGGGCGAGCGGCAGCTGATGGACCTCGCCGTGCTCGGACTTACTTGGGACGAGGCGCCCGAGTGGCAGTCAGGGCATCGCCAGCGCTACGACCAGGTCGTCAGCCATCTAGGTCAGCAGGGCCTACTGTACGAATGCTATTGCAGCAGAAGGGATATCCAGCTGGCGCCACGTGCGGCGCATGCGCCGCAAGGCGCCTACCCCGGCACCTGCCGGGATCTGACCGCCACCGAGCGTGACGAGCGGCGTCGCGCGATGGGGCGGCCGCCTGCGCTGCGGCTGCGCAGCCAGGTCAGCGAGTTCACGATCAGCGACGTGCTGCACGGCGATTACACGGGCGTGGTGGACGACTTCGTGGTGCGGCGGGGCGACGGCGTGCCGGCCTACAACCTGGCGGTGGTCGTCGACGACGCCGCGCAGGGCATCGACCAGGTGGTCCGCGGCGACGACCTGCTGTCGTCCTCGCCGCGGCAGGCCTACCTCGCCGACCTGCTCGGCTACCCGCGGCCGACCTATGCCCATGTGCCGCTGGTGCTCAACGCCGACGGCAAGCGGCTGGCCAAGCGCGACGGCGCCGTCACGTTGGCGGAGATCGGCGCGGAGCCGGCGTTTGATCTGATCACCGAATCGCTGGGCTGGCCGTCGCGCGACCTCGACGATCTGTTGCGGCAATTCGACCCTGCACACATACCGCGGGAGCCGTGGATCTATCGTCCCGGGTGACCGGCCCCACCGCCATCTCCCGCGTGGGTCAGACCTCGACGGCAAGCGTCGACAAACCCCGCAGCGTCACGTTGCGCTTGTAGACCGGCTCACCTTCGAGCCGCGCCCGCGGGAACCGCGCCGTCACCGCCGACAATGCCACCGAAGCCTCCAACCGTGCCAGCGGCGCACCGAGGCAGAAGTGCGCACCGTGTCCGAATGCCAAGTGGCGCAATGTTTCCCGGTCTGGATCGAACTCATCGGGCCGTTCGTTGACAGCCGGATCGTGGTGGGCCGCACCCAGCAGCAGCATCATTACGTCACCCCTGGGTACGTCCACCTCGCCGATGGTCATGTCGTCGGCGGCGATCCGCCCCACCATTTGCACCGGCGGGTCGTAGCGGAGGGTCTCCTCGATCACCCCCGACACGCGTCCGGCGTCTTTGCCCAGCGCCGCCCACTGCCACGGATCCCGCAGCATCGCCAGGATCGCGTTGGCGATCAGGTTCACCGTCGTTTCATGACCGGCGATCAGCAGCAGGTTGCACGTGGCGATGATCTCTTCCCCGGTGAGCTGGTCACCTGATTCCTCGACCTCGATCAGCCCGGACATCAGATCGTCGCCGGGCGTGCCGCGCCGACGCTCGATGAGCTCACGCAGGTAGCCGCGCAGCCACAGCGCGGCCTCCATCCGGTCGTCGAAACCCTCCGGCACCTCGCCGGTGAATGTGACGAGCGGATCGAGGGCCTGGGCCAGCAGCGCCGACGCGCGGCTGAACCTGGGCTCGTCCTCCATCGGCACGCCAAGAAGGCGGCAGATCACGGCCACCGGCAGCGGATAGGCCAGGTCGGCGACCGCATCGAAACGGCCGTGCTCGGCGATCTGGTCAAGCAGCCCGTCCACCAGGGCGGTGATGTCGGGCTGCAGAGCCTTCACGACGCGCGGCGCGAACGCCTTGCTCACCAGCTTGCGCAGCCGCGTGTGATCCGGCGGGTCCAAGAACAAGAACCCCGGCGGCCCGAACGGGCGGGGTTGTTCGCCCGCGGCGATCGCACGTTGCGCGACGGTCGACTTCAGCCGGTCGCTGGCCGAGGACGGATGGCGCAGCACCTCGTCGCAGTCCCTGAACGACGAGAACACCGCGAGGTTCGCCTCCGGGATCAGCAGCGGTCCGCGCTCCCGAAGCTGGTGATAGATCGGGTACGGGTCGGCTCGATTGGCGGGGTCGAGCAGCTGCAGCAGCAGCTCCCGGGATTCCGCCAGCCCGGGGGGTGAACTCGTCATGGGATTCATTGTGCTCGTGTGGCGTAGTACCGACCCAGAACGTGCTCGCGCAGATCGTCGAACCGGCCGGCGGGTATCGCGTCGCGGATCTGGTCGACGAGCCGGATGACGAAGCGCTCGTTGTGGATCGTGGCGAGCATCGCCCCCAGGATTTCTTTGCTCTTGAACAGGTGGTGCAGGTAGGCACGCGTGTAGCTCGCGCAGGTGTAGCAGTCGCAATCCGGGTCGATCGGCGTGAAGTCGCGGCGGAAGCGCGCGTTGGTGATGTTGTGGCGGCCGGTTGCCGTGTACACCGCGGCGTTGCGTGCCAACCGTGACGGGGACACGCAGTCGAACGTGTCGGCCCCGGCCTCGATCGCGGCGAACAAGTCATCCGGCTCGCTGATGCCGAGCAGGTGACGGGGCCTATCCGCCGGCAGTTCGTCGATCACCCAGCCGATGATCGTCGCGAGGTTCTGTTTCTCCAGAGCACCGCCGATGCCGTAGCCGTCGAATCCCCGGCCCTGCTCATCGGTAATCGCGCCGAGGCCGCGTGCCGCCTCCCGCCGCAGGTCTTCGTACTGGGCGCCCTGCACCACGCCGAACAACGCCTGCGGCGCCTTTTCGGGCCGGCTCGCGCTCAGCCTGCGGTGCTCGGCCAGGCAACGGACGGCCCAGCGCTGCGTCCGCTTGACCGATTCCTCCTGGTAGCCGCGGGTGTTGACCAGTGTGGTCAGCTCGTCGAACGCGAAGATGATGTCGGCGCCCAGCTGATGCTGGATCTGCATCGACAGCTCGGGCGTGAACCGGTGTGTCGATCCGTTCAGGTGCGACGTGAACGTCACCCCGTCGTCGTCGACGCGAGCCAGCCGCTCCTTGCCCGCTGCGATCACGTCGTCGGCCTGCACGCGGTCGACGTCCATGGCCAGCACCTTGCGGAAGCCGGCCCCCAGGGACAGCACCTGGAAGCCGCCGCTGTCGGTGAACGTCGGACCGTCCCAGTTCATGAACGCGGCCAGGCCGCCCGCTTCCTCGACGATGTCCGCGCCGGGCTGCAGGTAGAGGTGATACGCGTTGCCTAGAACTGCCTGGGCGCCAAGGGCCTTCATCGTTTCGGGCAGGACCGCCTTGACCGATGCCCGTGTCGCCACCGCGATGAAGGCCGGCGTATGGATGTCGCCGTGCGGCGTGCGGACGACCCCGGTGCGTCCCCGCCGGCCGGACAGCTGCGCGCCGACACGGAACCACGCGTCGCCTACCACGCAGGTATTCAATCAATCGGCGGAATCCCGATGTGGTTCGGCAGGCGGGTCGATAAATTCTTGGCTTGTGGAGAACCGATTCGCTGCCGCGGCGACAGGGGCATTGCTAGCCGTCGCGGGTCTGACCGCCTGCTCGTCGCCGCCATCCCTGCCGCCGCAGCCGCCCGGAGCCCTGCCGCCGAGGACCGCCCACGTCACCATCGACGGACAGGACGCCGGCACGACGCACGACGTGTCGTGCACTCAGGTGGGGTGGTCGAACACCTTCAGCACCGGCGACAAGGACTCCGGCACCACCGCCGTCGTCAATACCGGTGATCAGATCACGGCCGAGTCCGTGCAGATCCGAAATCTCAATGGGTTCACCGGCAGCTTCACGGCGGGCACGTACGGCAATGCCGAGGCCACCGTGGCCGGCCAGACGTTCACGATCACCGGAACCGCGCTCGGCTACACGCCCGACAAGCCGACAAACCAGGTTCCTCAGCATTTCACGATCAAGGTGAGCTGCTGACGAAGTCGGCGATGTGTCTTGCCAGCTCTTCGCCGGCGTCTTCTTGGAGGAAGTGCCCCGCGCCGTGGATGACGGGGTGGTCATAACCCTGCGCCCCGCGCATCTCACGCCGGAAGATCGGCCCCATCGCGCCGGTGATCGGGTCGCCGTCGCTGAAGGCTACCAACATCGGTGTGCTGCTTTCTTTCAGCGCCGTCCACGCGGCGCGGTTGGCAGGCGCGGCGGGATCGTCGGGCGATGTCGGCACCAGGCCCGGCATCGCGCGCGGCCCGGCACAATACGAGTCGTCGGGGAACGGCGCGTCGTAGCC
>NZ_DATFYW010000169.1:0-24123 GCF_035314905.1 Mycobacterium sp. | reverse complement strand
CCTGCTGCTGTCGTATGTTTCCGGCAACCGCGACGAGGATGTCTTCCCCGCGCCGTTCCGATTCGATGTGGGCCGCGACCCCAACAAGCACGTCGCCTTCGGCTACGGGGTGCACTTCTGCCTCGGCGCCGCACTGGCCCGAATGGAGATCAACAGCTTCTTCACCGAGTTGCTGCCGCGCCTGCGCTCGATTGAGCTCACCGGTTCGCCGCAGTATGTCGCGACCACGTTCGTCGGCGGGCTCAAGCACCTGCCGATCGGCTACGCGCTGAAATGAGCTGGACCGAGTAGTCACCGCGACGCAGTCGGCGCGTGCGACGGCGGTAGCTGCTCATCGTCCATGGCCAGTTGTGGGTATCGCGTCCCGTCTCGTCGTGATACCAGCTCCGGCACCCTGACCACACCGCCGTTTTGTGTCGTCCGTCGTTGTCCTGCAGAAACTTTCGGTAGGCATCTTCGGTCACTTCGACGACGGCGCGGCCGCCGCGGGAGATGAGGTTGACCGCCTCGACGATGTGAGCGGCTTGCGCCTCGATCATGTAGATGATGGATCCCGATCCGAGGTTGGTGTTGGGCCCGTACATGAGGAACATGTTGGGAAATTCGGGAACCGACAGGCCCAGGAAGGCCCCCTCGCGGTCGGCCCACTTGTCGCTCAGTGCCATGCCCGCGCGGCCGTGAATCCTCAGGCTGGTCAAGAACGGCGTGGTCTCGAACCCCGTCGCGAAGATGATCACATCGACGGGGTGCTCGCCGGATGCGGTGACGATGCCGTGGGCGGTGACCTCGTCGATTCCGTCGGTGACCAGCGTGACGTTCCTGCCGGTGAGTGTGGGGGACCCCGGAATTCCGCGAGCCCGGGCAGGTTCGGGACCGACGGAACCGACAGCTGACCGACGGCGGGAATGAACACATCGGCACGGTCGGTTCGTCCGTCAGCCAACTCGATGAGCCAGTCATCGCCGGTCCAGTGGGCGCTGAGCACTTCTGCGCCCGTGTGGATGAGGTCGCTGATGCCGGCGTCGTCGACGCATCCGCGCAGGTAGGACTGAATCTCCGGCCCGGGGGCGAATCGCCGCGACCAGTCGACCTCCTGGGCAAAGGAGTAGCTGTACACATGCGACTGCGCGTCGCAGGCGACTCCGGGATATGAGTTGCGAAACCAGGTGCCCCCACATCGGGCGCGCGCTCGTAGACGACGATGTCGTTGTGGCCTGCGGCGTGCAGTTTGAGTGCGGCGCAGATCCCGGCGAATCCGGCGCCCACGATGGCGATGCGCACGCTCATCGGTCTGCGTCCGTGTAGCGGATGACGCCGCGGATGTTGCGGCCTTCGAGCATGTCGCGGTAGCCGTCGTTGATCTGCTCGAGGGCGTACTCCCGTGTCACCATGTCGTCGAGGTTGAGCTCGCCCAGTTGGTACAGCGTCAACACCTCGGGGATGTCGAACTGGGGATTGCCGCCGCCGAAGATGCTGCCCTGCAGGTTCTTCTGCAAGAGGGTGAGGCCGCCCAGGTTCAGCGTCACGGCCCTCGGCCACGCCCACGGTCACGATCACCTTCTTGCACATGCCGCCCGCCGTCACCTCGGCTATCCCGGCCAGCGCGGCCGTGATGTCGGGATAGACGTGGGTGGCTCCGAACTTCGACGCCTGCTCGCGCTTCCATTCGAACGGATCGACGGCGAAGATGCGCCGCGCCCCCGAAATCACTGCGCCCTGCAGGGCCGCGGTGCCGACGCCGCCGACGCCTATGATCGCCACGTCCTCGCCGGGGCGGACCGCGGCGGTGCGCACCGCCGATCCGTAGCCCGTCGTCACCCCGCAGCCGACCAGGCAGGCCACCTCGAACGGGATCGACGGGTCGACCTTGACCACAGAAGACCGGTGCACGACCACATAGGGCGAGAAGGTGCCGAGCAACGACATCGGGATGACGTTCCGTCCGCCCGCGTGGACGCGGAACGTGCCGTCGGACACGGAAGCTCCCGAGAGCAGACCCGCGCCCAGGTCGCACAGGTTGCGCAGGCCGACCTGGCAGGACGGGCACTTGCCGCACGACGGGATGAACGACATCACGACGTGGTCGCCGACGGCGAGGTCCTCGACGTCGTCGCCGACCTCGGTGATCACGCCGGCACCCTCGTGACCGCCCAGGACCGGAAAGGCGGCCGTCGGAATGTCACCGGTGACCAGGTGGTGGTCGGAGTGACAGAGACCCGCGGTCTCCATCTGCACCTTGACTTCGCCCCGGCGGGGATCGCCGAGCTCGATTTCCTCGACCGACCAGGGCCGGTTGAACTCCCAGATCAGAGCGCCCTTGGTCTTCATCGGCTCGCCTCCAGTGGTTGTGCGCCGGTCAACATCTCCCGCAGTCGCCGGATGTCGACCTTGCCGGTCGATCCGCGGGGGATCGCGTCGTCGGAATCTGTCAGCAGCCAAACGGTGGGCACCTTGAAGGAGCTGAGCACCGCGCGTGCGGAGCTGCGCAGCTCTTCGGCGGTGGTGGTGGCGGTGTCGCACACCACCATGGCCGCGAGGTGTTCACCGTGTATATCACCGACATTCGTGACGAAGGCAGTCTTGACGCCGTCGATCGTCCGCAGGGCTTGTTCGACCTCGCTCGGGTACACGCTCGCGCCGCGAACCCTGAACATGTCGTCGGACCGGCCGTGGTAGAACAGGAACCCGTCGTCGTCGAAGCGCCCGAGGTCGCCGGTCGGGTAGAAGCCGTCGACGGTGAAGACGTCCTCTCGACTGCGTCGGCATATGCCGCGCAGGATGTGTGGTCCCCGCAGCTGGATCTCGCCGACCGCTCCCGCGGCCGGTGGCTGTCCGCTGGACGGATCGATGATCCGAACGTCCATGCCTTCGAACGGCTTACCGCAACTGCGCCACGCGGACCGCGGCATGTCGGTGTCGGCGCGGTAGCCGCAGTAGGGGCCGAACGACTCCGTCATGCCGAACAGATTGGCCCGCGCGCCGGGCTGCGCCCGCATCGCCGGCGGCAGCATGGCTTCCAGGCTGCCCGGCCGCAACGCCGACAGATCCGCTCCGGTCGCGTCCGACTGGCGCGCCAGCGCTTCGGCTTGGTCGGGCCGGCCCCGGAACAGTGTGACCCGCTCGCGCTCCAGCAGCCGCAAGGTCGCCTGCGGGCGCGGAACCGGTTCGGTCACCAGGGTCGCGCCGGCGACGAGGGCGGTCATCATTCCCCCGGCGAATCCGCCGGTCCAGAAGAACGGCATCGGCAGATAGAGGCGACTGTCGGGTTCGACGCATCGATCGGCGAGTCCGGACCGTACCGCGCCGATCGCGCTGCCGTGGGAGTGGACGACCCCTTTGGGTGGGCCGCTGCTTCCGGAGGTGAACAGGATGACCAGGGTGTCGCTGGGCGAGACCGACTCGGCCATGGCATCGACGACCCGGGCGGCACCGTCGCCGCCGCGCATCGTCGCCAGCTTCTCGGCGGTGCACACCTGACGCAGGGCGGGAAGCGCAGGGCAATAGCCGGTCCCGGCGCCCAGATCCGGCGCGGCCAACTCCGACCGCAGTTCGTCGAGATAGCGGTGGCCCCGGAACTGCTCCACGGCGATCAGGAACTGCACGGACGCGACCCGCAGGTGGGTGACGAGTTCGCGCGCCTGCAGCAGGGTGCTCAGCGGGACCAGCACGGCGCCGATCCGCATCAGTGCCAGGGCGGTCTGTGCCCACCGGACCCCGTTGGGCATGATCAAGCCGACCCGCGTTCCCTTCCCGACACCGGCATCGATGAAGCCGGCCGCCAGTCCACGGGAGGTGGCGTCGAGCCGGGCGTAGGTCATCCGGTCGGCGGGGTCGATCAGCATCAACTTGTCGGCGTCCTGCGCGGCGCGGTCCTCGAGGAGTCGATGGACGGTGTCGTCACGCATCGAACACCTTCACCAGGCCTGCCAGATCGACTTTGCCGCTGGGCAACAGCGGAATCGTGTCGCGCCGCAGGACCGCGAACCGCTTCGGGATCTTGTACGACGACAATTCGGCCTCGAGGTCGTGGCGAAGGGACGTCACGTCGACGTCGACATCCTCGTCGAGCCCGATCACCGCACCGACCACCTGGCCGCGTTGGTCGTCGGGAATCCCGACGACATAGGCGGCCATTCCCCCGGTGACCTTCGCGATCGCCTTCTCCACTTCCGCGGGGGAGACGTTGGCCCCGGCGGTCTTGATCATCGACCCGCGCCTGCCGATGAAGTACAAGAACCCGTCGCGGTCGGCGCGCACCAGGTCGCCGGTGTGAAGCCACCCGTCGGCGTCGAAGCATTCCTCCCGGCTGCGCCGGTGGTAGCGCTGCATGACGTATGGGCCGCGGATACACAACTCGCCGATCTCACCTCGCTCGACGACCCGCCCGGCGTCGGGCTCGATGATTTTGGTGTCGAAGCCCGGCGCCGGCTTGCCGAACGACCCGCGCCGGCTTTCCGGCTGGTCGGTGTCGTCACCGCTGATCGTGAGCACACCGCCCGCCTCCGTCATTCCGAGCATGTTGTGCCGCAATTCGGGATCGGCGGGTCGCGCGTCGGCGGCCATGATGGGGTAGAGATTGCCGCGGCGCACCGACGACAGGTCGCGCCGCGCAAAGCTCGGGTGGCGGGCCAGGCCGGCGACCCCGGCCGGGAACCCGTTGGTGACATTGGGCTTTTCCGCTTCGATGACGTCGAGCACGGCGCCCGCGTCAGTTGCGTTGGAGCACACCAGGGTTGCACCCGCGGCCAGCGTGGCCAGCACCCCGAACGCGAACCCCCCGATCCAGAAGAACGGCGAATTGCAGAACAGCGTGTCCTTCGGGCCGAGGCCGCGAATCGAGTTGAGGTTCTGCTGATGTGCCAGCAGGGCGGCGTGGGTGTGCACCACTCCCTTTGGCCTGCTCGTCGAACCGGAGGTATAGATGATGGCCACCGGATCCGCGCCGTCGACATCGTGTTCGAGCGCCGAGAGCATGGTCGCGTCCACTCCGGCGGCGGGTGCGGCATCGCCGAACAGCACCCGGCGCAGTTGCGGCGCGATGCTGCTGAACACCCGGCCGTCGGCGTCGTAGTCATCCTCGTTGAGGATTTCGGCCAGCCGCGCCCGATAGTCGTGCGACCGGTACGACTCCGCGGCCAGCAGGATCGCGACGTCGCTGTCGGCGAGTTGCTGCTCGAGCTCCCGGGCGGTCGAGAACGTGGAGAACGGTACGACGACGGCTCCGATCCGCGCGGCGGCCAGCATGCCGACGATGAACGGAACCCCGTTTCCGAAGAGCAGGCCGACATGTGTGCCCTTGCCGCCGCCCAGTCCGACCAGGGCGCGGGCCAGTTCGGCCGAGCGACGGTCCGCGCCGGCGTAACTGATGCGCTCGTCGTCGCAGACGAGCAGCGTGTGGTCGCCCCGGTCGCGTGACTGCTCACGCAGAACGTTGCCGACTGTCAGTGCGTTAGCGCTCATGCTCGCCCCGCGCCGCGCCGACGGCCTGGGTGAAGTGACGGCGGATCGCGCTCAAATCCGGCTTGCCCGAGGGTGTTCTGGGGAGGGCGTCGACGATCGCGATGTCGGTGGGGACCTCATAGGGTGCCAACCGTGTCCGCAGGTGCTCGAGAAGTTCGGCGACGTCGGCGGTTTCGGTGTCACGCAACTCCACCATGGCGACCGGTGTCTCGCCGAGCCGGTCGTCCGGCCGTCCGACCACCGCGGCGCCCCGCACCGCGGGGTGCCCTTCCAGCGCGGTGCGCACGTCGTCCGGCATGACCTTGAAGCCGCCGCGAATGATCGCCTGATCGGCGCGTCCGAGGATCCACAGGAAGCCGTCCTCGTCGATACGCGCCAGGTCGGTGGTCCTGATCCAGTCGGCGGACGGCCCCAGTTGACCGGGCCTGACCTCCAGCACGCCGGCCTGCCCGGGACCGAGCGGCGTGCCGGCGTCGTCGACCACCCGCAACCGGGCGTCGGGGTTGGCGCGGCCCACGCTGCCCCGCTTAGCGCGCCAATGGCGTTGATGGTCAGCCAATGTCCACCCGGCGACCCCGCCGCCGAATTCGGTTGCGGCATAGGATGTCAGAACGGGAATGCCGTATTTCGCGGTGAATGCGTCGGCGTCGTCGGCTGACAGCGGTGCGGTGCCGGACGTGACGGCGCGGATGCTCGCCAGGTCCTCCTGCGGAATGTCGGAGTGCAGCACCATCCGCAGCGCGGCGGGCACCAGGGAGACGGCGCGGGGCCGATACTTGCGCACGGCATCGGCCCACGTGTCGAGCTCGAATCGCTCCAGCAGCACGAAGGATCTCGCATCGGTGACGCACTGCAGCACGCGGAAGACCCCACCGATGTGCACCAGCGGGGCGTTGACGATCGCGATACCTCGCCGCAGCTGCACCCGATCGGGTCCCATCACGCTGTGCGCGAGCATGTCGTAGGTGAGGTCGATCCGCTTGGGCGGCCCCGTGGTGCCGCTGGTCAGCATCCGCACCGCAACGCCCGGTCTGCCCGCGTGGATGTGCTCGGTCCGCCCGCTTGCCGAGGTCACCTGCGGTGGCGCGTCGGGGCCTGGCATCGAGACCACGGTTGTCCAGGGCGTCGGCGTCACGAGCCTTTCCACGTCGGGTGGCTCGCCGATGATCATGGGCAGGCGCAGCGCGCTGATGTCGGCCCTGGTGCGGTCGTCGCCGCGGGAGGGGTTGATGACGACCACGCATCCTCCGCCCAGCAGCACCCCGAGAAAGGCGGCGACGTGGGCGGGCCGGTTGCGCAGCAGGATTCCGATCTGCGCCCCCTCGGCCCCGGTGCAGTTGTCGACCAGTGACTCGACGCGGCGGGCCGCGGTGCCGAGTTGGCCCCAGGAAACCCAGCGGCCCTCGAACTCCAGCGCCTGCGCGCCGGGCCGAAGCTCGACGACGTCGGCGATGCGCTGGCTGAGCGGGTGACGCGTCATCACCGGATCTTCGGCTCGATCGCGATGGCGCCGTCGTCATTGGTCTGAGCGGCCAGCTCGGCCTTCCCGATCGGATTGCCGAGCCGCGTGTAGATGAGTCCCTGTTCCATCGCCGCCCGGTACGGCTTGTCAAGCGACTCCCAGATCGCCTTCACGGTGCCCTGGGTCGCCGACGGCGGGTGGGCGGCGATCGTCTTCGCGATCTGGTGTGCGCGCCCCCAGAGCTCGTCGCGGCCGACGACCTCCGACACCAGCCCGATCCGCAGTGCGGTCTGCGCGCCGACCCTTTCGTTGTTGCCCATCAGCGCTATGCGCAGCGCCTCGCCCAGACCGATGCGCCGCATCAGCCCGACCGGCTCGAGCGCGCAGACCAGTCCCGCGCTGACGTGGGAGTCGAAGAACGTCGCGTCGGTCGAGCAGATGACGACGTCGGACTCGTTGAGGAAGTAGAACGCGCCCGCCGTGCACATGCCGTGCACGGCGCACACCACGGGTTTCCACATCTTCTGCCACTTCGGGCTGAGCGCTTCGCCGGGATCTTCGTGATTCCACACGTTGAGTGGTTGGCCGTAGGGCGTCTTGATGTCCAACCCGGCGCTGAACGCCCGCTCGCCTGCCGCACGCAGCACCACCGCGTTGACGGACTCGTCCAGCTTGACGATGCGCCAGGCGGCGGCCATCTCGTCGCACATCGTGCGGTTGAACGCGTTGAGCGCCTCGGGCCGGTTCAGCGTGATGGTGGCGACGCGGTCGGCCGCGTCCACCTCCAGCAAGATCGTTTCGAACGCGGCGCTCATCGGCACTGCCAGTTGGGGGCTCGCTTTTCGGCGAACGCCGCCGGCCCCTCGAGCGAATCCTCGGTGTGGAGGTTGCGTTCGCGGAAGGACTCGGCCAGCATCTCGGCTTCGTGCAGTGGCAGGTCGAGACCTTTGAGGATGGCCAACCGGGTGCCGCGCACCGCCAGCGGCGCATTGGAGTTGACGATGCCGGCAATCTCGTGGGCGCGGTCCAGCAGGCGGTCGTGCTCGACGATCTCGCTGATCATTCCGAGTTCGAGCGCGCGCTGGGCACTCATCCGCTCATGCTTGCCCATCAAGGCCATCCGCAGCGCGACCGAGCGCGGCAGCACCCGCGCCAGGCGCACGACTTCACGCCCGGCGACCAACCCGATGCTGACGTGAGGGTCGAAGAAGGTCGCGTTCTCCGACGCGATGACGATGTCTCCGGTCGTGACCCAATCCAGTCCGGCACCACAACACAGCCCGTTGATGGCGGCCAACACCGGTTTGGTCATCGTGCGGAACGGCGGGGTGCCCTCCTGGGGCGCTTCCCACTGCTCGTAGGTGGACAGATACGGCTGTTGGTTGATCACCTTGCCGTCGCCGGGTATTTCCTTCACGTCAGCGCCGGTGCAGAACGCCCGCCCGGTGCCGGTGACGATGAGCAGCCACACCGCCTCGTCGCTCTCGGCCTCGGCGTACGCGGCCCGCAGTTCTGTGATCATGTGCGGGCTGAGCGCGTTGAGGGCATCCGGGCGGTTGAGTGTGATGGTGGCGGTGTGGCCGTCAACCTCGTATTTGATGGTGTCGAACGACTTAGAAGACATGAGGGTGCCCTTCGTCGGTCATCGGCCGTGGAACTCCGGCTCGCGCCGGTCGCGAAACGCAGCCAGGCCTTCCTTGAAATCGGCCGTCCGGCATGACAGTTCCAAGTTGACCAGCTCTTGTGTCATGGCCTGGCTCAGCGTCGCGTGCGCAGCGTGCGCGATAGCCTGCTTGGTCAGCCCGATCGCCACGGTGGGGCCGGCGGCCAGTCGCGTCAGCAGGTCTTCGGTGGCGTTGTCGAGCTCTGCCTCATCGACGCTGCGATGGATCAGGCCCCAGTCCGCCGCGGTTGCGCCGCTCACCTTGTCGCCGAGCAGCAGCATCTGTTTTGCGCGCGCCAGACCGACGAGCCGGGGCAGCAGCCAGGTGGACCCCGAATCGGGGCTGAAGCCACGAGCCAGGAACGGCTCCCAGAACACCGCGTCGGCGCCGGCCACGGTGAAGTCGGCGGCGAGGGCCAGGTTGCAGCCCAGGCCGGCCGCCCACCCGCGGACGCTGCACACGACCGGTAGCTGAATCGAGGAGACGAGTTCGATCACCCGGTGGGCGGTGTGTGGAATGCGGCGCACGAGATCACCTGTGCGCGGCCGGGCCTCTCCGCCGCTGTTGGCGGCCACCCAATCGGCGCCCGCGCAGAAGTCGTCGCCGGCTCCGCGGATGTGCACCGCGCGCAGCGAGTCGTCGGTCGCGGCATCGGTCAGGGCGCGGACGAGGGTCCCGATCATCACCTGGCTCAACGAATTGCGCCTCGCCGGCCGGTCGAGAACCACCCGCAGCACCGCGTCGCTGCGGTGCACCGTGACCGAGCCTTGCGCCGCAGACGGCTCGACGTCTTCGCTCACCGTTGAATCGTGTCCTCTCTACCTATACGGTGACCCATACAGTAGGCAATACGATTGCTATTCTGTACAACCTAGCAAGGAAAGGCTGGTGGCGGAACGAGTCGCACCGGAAGGAACACCGTCCATGACCGCCGATGAGGTGACCGGCGAGGCTTTTCCGCGGTTCGGCGAGCGACCGCTTGCCCAGACGACCGCGGCGGCCGCGGCGATTCGCCGGCTCTCCGGGCTGCTGCTGTCGCTGGAGCATGACAACCCCACGGTGGGCATGATGCTGGACCGATTCGCCGAGTGGGAACGCGAGCTGGCCGCCGCGGCGTCGCCTGACGCGGCACCGAGAATCGGTCCGGAGGCGAAGGACACCCAGCGGCTGTATCTTTCCCACGCCTTCGACATCGGCGGGTTCAACCCGTGCTTTCCGGAATACCGGTTCGACCACCTCGGCGCCGACACGGCCTCGGGCACGGTGAGCTTTCCGCTGGTGTTCGAGGGACCGCCGGGGTTGGTGCACGGCGGCTTTCTCGGGGTCTTCTTCGACTGCGTCACCCAGCATCAGAACTGTGCCGCCGGGCTCTCCGGCAAGACACGCTCGCTCCACGTGAGGTTCCGCCGTCCGACACCGATCCTGACCGAACTGCGATTCGACACCGTCCGGTCGGAAATCGCGGGGGGCATCGGCTCGACGGCTCGGCTGATCCTCGACGACGAGGTGCTTTGCGTTGGCGAGCTGACGACGCTGGCGTTGCCTCCCGGCAAGCTCGCCGGATACCGATACGCCAAGCGGCGGACAAGGAGTTCCGGATGACGACAAGCTCGGGGCCTCGAGACGATCGGGTTCTCTTTGACTCCGATCCCGGCCAGCGGATCGCCACGATCACGCTGAACAACCCCCGGCAGCGCAATTCCTACGATGCCGCGATGCGTGACAGCCTCGCCCGCTGCCTGGATCGCGTTGCCGAAGACGACGATCTCACCGTGGTGCTGCTGCGCGGAGCGGAGGGGGTGTTCAGCACCGGCGCGGACATGAACAACGCATACGGGTGGTACGGCGAGCGTCCCGACGACGAGAAGCCCTCGGCCGGGAGCCGCCCGAGCCAGCGGCGTCGTCTCAGCGTGGACCGCAAATCGTTCGCCTTCTACCACAATTTCATGGGCTTCCCCAAGGTGACGGTGGGCGAGATCAGCGGCTTTGCGCTCGGCGGCGGATTCGAGATGGCGCTGATGACCGACATCTCGGTCGTCGCGCGCGACACCAGGATCGGCATGCCCGCGACGCGCTTTTTGGGCCCGGCGCTTGGCAGTCTGCACATGTTCTTCCACCGTCTCGGGCCGGTCCTCGCCCGGCGTCTGCTGCTCACCGGCGACGTCATCGAGGCGGCCGAGGTCGAGCACCTCGGCATCTTCACCGAGACGTGCGAGCCCGGTGTCGTCACGGCGCGGGCGCGGTACTGGGCGGAGAAAGCGGCCAGGATGCCGGCCGACGGGGTGGTGATCGCCAAGGAGGCGTTTCGTCTCGTCGAGCAGAGCCAGGCGTACCAGGGCGAAGAAGTCGCCAGCTACCTGTTCCACGCCTTTGGCACGAACCTGCAGTTCGCGCCCGGCGAATTCAACTTCGTCAAGACCCGGGCGGAGCACGGCACCAAGGAGGCGTTCCGCCTGCGCGACGAGCACTTTCACGTGCCGGAGCCCAAGCCGCGGTAGCCGCGGGCGCGCGACGCGTGGCCGTCGGCCCGCGATCGGGCGGTCGTTCAAGGGAACGCGGCTACCGCGAGCTGCGCGTGCGTCGCGGGGCGGGTGGCTTGGTCGCCTTCGCGCCCCTTTCGATCAACCTGTCGTCGATCAACCTGTCCGCATGGTCGAGGATGCACTCGAGGCCGTACTCGAAATTGTTCTCGTCCGCGGCGGCGATGTGGTGACCCTTCGCGCTGAGTTTGGCGATCAGGGGGGTGGTCTTCGGATCGATCGCCGAGGGCTCGTCGATCTCGTGGCCGCCGTTCCCCGACGCCCGCGTCTTCTCGGAGAGGCGCTCGAGGACCACCGACCCGCGAACGTGGACGGACACCGCCGAGTACGTGTCGAACGCGTCCTCCGGTGACAGACCCGCCTCCACCAGGCTTGCGATCGCCTTCTCCATCTCCTCGACTCCCAGCCGCCGCGCCTTGTCGCTGAGCGCGCCCCGGATCAGAATCAGATCGCACAGGATCGGGCTGCTGAGAAAGGTCTTACGCATCATGCGGGCGTGGTTGCGCAGCGACTCGCGCCAGTCGCTGGCCTCGACGTAGGGCGTCGCGAAGACGTACTTCCTCAGCGCGCGGTCGGTCATCGCGTTCAGCAGGTCGTCCTTCTTGCGGAAGTACCAGTAGATGCTCGTCACACCCACACCGAGGTGCTTGCCCAGCAACGGCATGCTCAAGTTGTCGATGGAAACCTCGTCGGCGAGTTCGAATGCGCCGTCGATGATGTCGTCGGGATTGATGGACCCGCGTTCGCGCCGCTGACGCTTTTCGGTGGTTGCCTGTTTAGCCACGTTGGGCCACCTCCGTCACCTGTCAACCTTACCGGTAAGCATACCGTTTGGGCACTCAGCAAAGTCCGTGGCGAGATTTGCGTGTCCCGCCCCGGGGCGCCCGCGTTCAGTTACCGTAACAACTATAGTAAGCTTTCTGATAAATTGTCGTGAGGAGAGGCTGTGCCGTTCGAAGGTGATGTCCTACTGGTGACATGTACAACGCATTGCGGAAATATGCTCGAAAACAGCTACGTCAACGGCGAAGTCGTCCGCATGGACGGCGCGCAGCGATTCCAGCCGCGCTGACGCCTCGCCGCAGCGCCATGGATCTGGGCCTGAAGGACGCGACCGCGGTGGTGGTCGGCGGTGGCCGCGGAATGGGTCTGGCCACCGCACGCTGCTTCGCCGAAGATGGTGCGCGGGTGGCGATCGTCGGCCGTTCACGACAGGTCACCGAAGACGCCGCCGGGGACTTGATCCGTCGTGGCAGCCCGGATGCGCTTCCACTGGTCGCGGACATCCGGGATGTCGGGCAGGTCGACACGGTGTTCGCCGAGGTGGGCGCGAGGTGGAACGGCGAGCTCAATGTGCTGATCAACGCTGTCGGGCCGGGCGCGGTGGGCACCTTCGAGGACCTGACCGACGATCAATGGCGACAAGCCGTCGACGACGGCGTGCTGGGGATGGTGCACTGTGTCCGGTCGGCACTTCCACTGCTTCGCCGGGCGGCGTGGGCCCGGATCGTCAACTTCTCCGCGCACTCGACGCAGCGGCAAAGCGTCATGTTGCCTGCCTACACCGCCGCCAAGGCGATGGTGAACAGCATCTCCAAGAACCTGTCCTTGCTGTTGGCAACGGATGAGATTCTGGTCAACGTGGTCTCACCGGGCAGCATCGCATCGGAGTCGCTGGTCGGTTGGGCGTCGTCGGTGGGTGTCGACGGCCACGACCCCTATGCGCTGATGGACGCCATCGCCAAGCACTTCGGCCACCCGGCTCACCTGCCCCGAGCCGGCCTGCCCGACGAAATCGGCCCTGTCGTCGCCTTTTTGGCTTCGCGACGCAATTCCTACATGACCGGCGCCAATGTCAACGTCGACGGTGGCAGTGATTTCACCTGAGCGTTACCCACGCTGCAAAGGAGCTGATGATGCCGAAGGCGACCGACGCGCGTGCGTGGGCCCACACCGCGCTGAGAGGGATCGGCGACTCCCTGTACACGCCGTTTTCCGGAGTCGACGGGGACGACATCGATTGGGACGCCTACCGCGCGCTCGTGCGCCACTGCGTCGGCGATCTGCGGCATCCGATGCTGTGGGTGACAAGCGGTGTCGCGGAGTTCTGGTCTCTGACGATCGCCGAGCGCAAGCGGCTGTTGGAGGTTGCCGTCGACGAGGCGCGGGCCATCAGTCCCGACGTTGTCATCCAGTCGTGCACGGCAGCGCTTTCGGCCAAGGACTGCCTCGAACTGACACTGCACGCCCAGGAGTCCGGTGCCGACGTCGTCTACATCCAGACGCCGATGATGGAACTTCACGCCGGTGAGGGCGTTCTGCGGTTCTTTCGCTACATCAGCGATCGCACCGATATCGCGCTGGGGATGTTCAATTCGCCGTCGTCGGGCTATGTCCTCAACGCCGCCGAGAGCGCACGCATCGTCGAGGAGATCCCGGCGGTCTGTGCGACGAAGGAGGGCGCGTTCCGGCCGGCGAACAGCCGCCTGCTCCACGAGTTGGCGCCCGAGCTGGTCATCTGGGAATGCGACACGACGGTGTACCGCGCGGGGTGGCTGCGTGCCGGCATTGTCGGGCCGGCCCAGCTCGGCACGGCGGGCTATCTCTACGAGACGCCGCGGCGGCGAATCCTCACCGAGTACTGGGACCTCATCTGGAACGACAAGCTCGTCGAGGCCATGGACTACGCCGTCGAGTCGGGTCTGGACCAGTTCGGCGTCGACATCCGGTCGTGGTTCACCTGCTATCCGGGACGTCCGGACTACTTCACCCACTGGGGCGCCGCGTTCAAGTACGCGGCGTCGGTGCTGGGCCTGCCTGTGGGCGACTATCCCGGTTCCCGTCCCCCGCAGGCCGGCCTTCCGTCCGGGGCACGCGACCAGATCCGGGCCGCCTACCAGCGCTTCGGGCTCATCGAGCGGTGAGCGGCCGCAACGCCCACGCCGTTGCGGAACACGCTACCGATAGGTATACAGTATGTACACACAGTGGCCCCGCCCGAGGAGGCGCCGCACGCGAGCGGAGACTTCGATGCACGAGTCGCTGCTCCGGCCCGATGTCATCGAGGGGATCATGAGCTTTTCGAGAAGAGATCACCGAGATTTCCGCCGCTTGGCCCACCGGCAGGCAGTGGCGTGACGACAATTTCCGGTACCGGAAAGGATGATCATGGGCGGTCTTGATTACCAGGCCATCGACGTCGACAACCATTATTACGAGCCGCTGGATGCCTTCACCCGGCATCTGGACAAGAAGTTCCGCCGCCGTGGCGTGCAGATGGTCAGCGACGGGAAGCACACCCAGGCGATCATGGGGGACCGGGTCAACCGGTTCATCCCGAACCCAACGTTCGACCCGATCATCGTGCCCGGCTGCTTGGACCTGCTCTTCCGTGGCGAGATACCGGAGGGCGTCGACCCGGCCTCGCTGATGAAGGTCGAAGAACTCGAACTGCGCCCGGAGTACCGGAACAGGGCCGCCCGGGTCGCGGTGCTCGACGGCCAGGACATCGAAACGGTCGTCATGTTCCCGACCTTCGGCTGCGGTGTCGAGGAGGCGCTCAAGGACGACATCGAGGCAACGATGGCGTCGCTGCATGCCTTCAACCTCTGGCTCGACGAGGACTGGGGCTTCGACAGGCCGGATCACCGGGTCATCGCCGCGCCGATGATTTCACTGGCCGATCCGCAAAAGGCCGTTGCGGAGGTCGAGTTCGTTCTCGAGCGTGGCGCAAAGGTTTTACACGTGCGGCCGGCCCCCGTGCCGGGCGTGCCCAAGCCCCGCTCGCTGGGGCATCGCGACCACGATCCGGTCTGGGCCCGCCTCGCGGAGGCCAATGTGCCGGTGGCATTTCATCTCGGCGACAGCGGATATCTGAAGATCGCGGGCATGTGGGGCGGCAAGGACAGGTTCGAGGCCTTCGCCGCGCCCGATCCGCTGGACAAGATCGTTGTCGACGATCGCGCGATTCACGACACCATCGCGTCGCTGATCGTCCACGGCGTGTTCCACCGTCATCCCGGGCTGCGCGTGGCCAGCATCGAGAACGGCTCGGAGTGGGTGCATCGGCTGGCCAAGCGGCTGAAGAAGGTGTCGAATCAGCAGCCGCGATGGTTCCCCGACGATCCAGTCGACACGTTGCGCCGGCACGTGTGGGTGTCGCCGTACTACGAGGAAGACCTGTCGCTGCTGGCGGACAGGATCGGCGCTGAGCGCATCCTGTTCGGCTCCGACTGGCCACACGGCGAAGGGTTGGAGTCACCGCTGGCGTTCACCGATGAGCTGACCGGATTCAGCGAGGGTGATGTGCGCAAGGTCATGCGCGAGAACGCGTTGGAGCTGTTGGGACTGAAGGTGGCGTCGGCGGCATGACGTCGGGGGACCGCCGATGACCGAATGGACGCTGGGCGCGGTCCTCGACGCCATTGCCGAGGTGATCCCCGACCGGCTCATGACGGTATGCGGGGATCGGCGAAGCACGTTCGCCGAATCGGCGGACCGGACCCGCCGACTCGCGAACTTCCTCGTCGACAACGGCTTCGGCGCGCATCGTGAACGGCAGACCCTCGACCGGTGGGAGTGTGGCCAGGACCGCGTCGCGCTGATCATGCACAACGATCTCTACCCCGACATGGTGATCGGGTGTCTCAAGGCGCGCGCGGTCCCGGTGAACATCAACCACCACTACACGCCACGCGAGATCCTCGAGCTCCTCGAATATGTGCAACCGCGGGGCATCATCTATCACCGGTCGTTGGGCGCGCGGTTCGCCGACGTGCTGCCCCCGGGCAGCACCGAGTTGTTGGTGTCGATCGACGATGACAGCGGGGCTCCGCAACTCCCCGGCGCGGTGACCCTGGACGACGCGTTGGCCCGGGGGAACATCGACCACCACGTGACGGGTTCGCCCGACGACCTGATCATGATGTGCACCGGAGGCACGACCGGCCGCCCGAAAGGTGTGTTGTGGCGGCAGAGCGACATGTACGTGGTGTCGATGGTCGGCGCGGACCACGCGTCGGCGGCCGAGATCCACGCGAAGGTGCGCCAAACCGGGCCGCCCTGGTTCGCCGTTTCGCCGCTGATGCATGCCGCGGGCATGTGGACCGCGTTTGCGGCGATCATGAACGGCACGCCGGTGGTTTTGTACGACACCGCGACCAAGTTCGACCCGCGGACCGTGTGCGAAACAGCCGAACGCGAGAGAGTCGGGATGATGACGATGGTCGGTGACGCCTACGCCGGGCCGCTCGTCGAGGAACTGCGGCGGCATCCCTACGACTTGTCGTCGCTGTACGCCATCGGCACCGGGGGTGCCGCGACAAACCCGAAATATCAACGCGCGCTGCTGGACTGCCTGCCGCGGATTACGCTCATCAACGGCTACGGCTCATCGGAGACCGGGAACATGGGTTTCGGGCACAGCCGGCGCGGAACCTATCGCGACACCTTCGAATTCAGGACCGGCGGTGCGGTCGCCTCCGCGGACCGCACCCGGTTCCTGCACCCCGGTGAGCGGGAGGTCGGCTGGGTGGTCAGGACCGGGCGGATTCCGCTCGGTTACTTCAACGACCCCGAAGCCACCCGCGACACCTTCCCGGAGATCGACGGCCGGCGGGTGGTGGTGTCCGGAGACCGGGCGTCCGTCGAACAGGACGGCACCCTCCGGTTGTTCGGACGCGATTCGCTTGTCGTGAACACCGGCGGTGAGAAGGTGTTCGTCGAAGAGGTCGAAGAAGTTCTGCGGGCTCACCCCGGCGTCGCCGATGCGCTCGTGGTCGGCCGGCCGAGCCAGCGGTGGGGCGAGGAGATCGTGGCGCTGGTCGCGTTGCACGGCGATGTCGACGTCGCCCGGGAGCTGCTCTACACCCACTGCACCGCACAGCTGGCGGGTTTCAAAGCGCCCAAGGAGTTCATCTTCGTCGAGCGGGTCCGCCGGCTCGGCAACGGCAAGGCGGACTATCGCTGGGCCAGGTCCGCCGTGGCACGGCATGCCCCCGCTCGGGGCCTGACCGCGCGATGTCGAATGATGAAATGACCCGTAAAGCCATGAAATGACCCGTAAAGCCGTGACATGACCCGTAAAGCCATTGACTGCCTGGTCAACGTGCACTTCGGCGAATCCGAGAGTCAGCCGACATGGATGCTCAAGGTCACCGACGACTACTTCAAGGGCCCGCGGTCGATGTTCGAGCCGGTCGACATGTCCGAGCTGCTCGACGAGATGGATGAGCAGGGCGTGCAGAAGGCGGTCCTGATGGACTCGCTCGCGAAGCCGTCGACGACCGCGCGGAAATTCGTCGCGGCCAGGCCGGACCGGTTCGCGTTGGCGATGGGCGGTGTCAACCTGTTGCGTCCGATCCCGTCGCTGAGGGAATTGGCTGCGGTCGTCAAGGATCTGCCGGTCGTCTATGCCGTTGTGGGACCCAGCTTTTGGGGTGACGGGCAATACCCGCCGAGCGACGCCGTCTACTACCCGCTGTACACCAGGTGCGCCGACCTCGACCTGCCCCTGTGCATCAACACCGGACTGCCCGGACCCCCGATCCCCGGCGAGGTTCAGCACCCCATCCATCTCGACCGGGTGTGCGTGCGGTTCCCCGAGCTCCGCCTCTGCATGATCCACGGAGCCGACCCGTGGTGGGACGTCGCGATCCGGCTGATGCTGAAATACCAGAACCTTCGGCTGATGACCTCGGCCTGGTCACCCAAGCGCCTGCCCGAAAGCCTGCTGCACTACATGCGGACCCGTGGTCGCGACAAGGTGATCTACGCGTCGGACTGGCCGGTGCTGCGGATGCGCCGCGTCGTGCCGGAGGCCGCGGCGCTCGATCTGCCCCCCGACGTGCTGGACAACTACCTCCACAACAACGCGCACGAATTCTTCTTCGGCGCCCGCGGCGCCGATGCGGAACACGAACAGGAGCGGTGAATGGATCGTTACGAATTGCGCAGGGAGGACTACAGCCTGTCGAAAGACCAGGCGGATCTGCAATCGTCGTATGCGAAGTTCTTCAAGACTCACTGCTCGATAGACGCTGTTCGCGCCGCCGAGCCTGCAGGCTTCGACAAGAGCCTCTGGGAGCGACTGTGCGCGACGGGCGCAACGACGATGGCACTGCCCGAGTCCTGCGGAGGAGATGGGGCGAGCCTGGTCGACCTCACGCTGGTGGCCGAAGAGATCGGGCGGTCGCTTGCGCCCGTTCCGTGGATCGATCACGTCTGTGCCGCCCGGCTGCTGGCACGGCTGGCAGCGCTGGCATCCGACGCGGACTGCACGCCCGGCGTTGTCGGCGGCGAACGGCTGGTCGGCCTCGATCCGCAGGTCGCAAGCGTGACGGGGACGAGGCTGATTCCCACCGGCTCGATCGCCGATGATCTCATCCTGCGCGACGGGGCGGAGGTGGTGCGCCTGACATTCGCCAGCCGCCCGGCCAAGGTCGACAACATCGGCAGGCTGCCGATGGCATGGGTGGATCCCGGGGCCGACGGCAGCCGCACGGTCCTGGCACGCGGGGCTGCCGCCCTGGCGGATTACCAACGGGCACTTGATGAATGGCGTGTGCTGACCGCTGCGGCACTCGTGGGTCTGGTCGAGGAGACGATGATGATCGCCGCCGACTTCGCCAAGACCCGATACACGATGGGTGTGCCGATCTCGACCCTGCAGGCCATCTCGCATCCGCTGGCCAACATGGCGATCGTTGTACAGGGCGGACGAAACCTCGCCAGACGCGCCGCGTGGTACCTCGACAACGAGCCCGATGAGCGGCCCGAGCTGGCGGCGTCGGCATTTGTGTTCATGGCCGAGGAGGCGGCCAGGGCGGCGACCATGGCGGTCCACATCCAGGGCGGACTGGGCGTTTCGGTGGAAGCCGCGGCCACCGCGTACCTTGTGCGCGCGAGGGGGTGGCCGCTTGCGGCCGGCGATCCCGGCGCCAGCGCTCAGCAGATCGCGGACATCGTTGCGTCGCGCCAGGCACGGGGACGGGAGTAGGCCGGTGGATTTCTCCAGAGTGGAACTGTCCGATGAGGATCGCGCGTTTCTCGACGACGCACGGTCCTTTCTCCGCGCTCATGTCACCGAGGACGTCAGGCGTCGCGATCGCGAAACCGGCGACAACTTCGACGAAGGCGTACACCTCGCCATGGGCGCGGACGGCTGGCTGGCCGCCGAGCTGAAAGCCGAATCCGAAGGCGGCCTCAACCGGGTGCGGCGTCGCCTGTGGCACCTCGAGAAGCGACGGGCTCACGTGCCGTGGGTCACCTGGGGCACGACCATGATGGTCGCGCACTCGGTGGAGAAGTTCGGCTCCCCCGAACTGCGGGAAGAGGTCTTGCCGGGCGTGCTCACCGGGCACGTCAGGCTGTGTCTGGGCTATACCGAACCCGAGGGCGGATCCGACGTCGCGACATGCAAGACACGCGCCGTGCGCGACGGCGACGGCTGGGTGGTCAACGGATCCAAGATGTTCACCACCGGCGCGCACAACTGCCAATACGTCTTCCTCATCACCACCACCGACGCCGAGGCGCCGAAGCACAAGAGCCTGACGATGTTCCTGGTGCCGCTGGACTCGCCGGGCATCGAGATCCAGGGCATCCGCACCGTGGACGGCGATCGCACGAACATCGTCTACTACAGCGATGTCCGGGTCGACGACAAATACCGGCTCGGGCCGGTCAACGCGGGCTGGACGGTGCTGCGCGAGCCGCTCAACGTCGAGCACGGCGTCGTCGATGCCCATGCGGACGGCCTGCAGGACGTGTCGATCATGGCTCATCAGGGTGGGTTCATGGTCGACGCCGTCGACACCGCGGCGGCATTGGTGGCCAGGGAGAATCCGGACGGCCGACGGGCGCTCGACGACGGATCGGTGGCATATCGACTGGGGCGCAGCATCGCTCGGATGGAGGCCGCGCTGAGCACCCCCCAGATGTATGGCCGCGTCGCGACCGCGCAGACAATGCGCGATATCGCCCCGGATTTGATGGACATTCTCGGTGCCGCGTCGGCGCTTCCGATCGAAGCCCCCGGAGCCGTCGATGGCGGCGCGGCACAGTATGTGTTCCGCTTCGCGCCGTTGGTCGGGATCTACGGCGGCACGCTGGAGGTCTTCCGCAACATGATCGCCCAGTACGCGCTCGGCCTCGGCAGGCCTGACTACTCACCGCCGAAAAAACCATCCTGAGGGTGCTTCGCCGATCGGCGCAACGACGTTGAATACACTACTGTAATGTTTACAGTTGATCGTCCCAGTCCTCGGCCCGGGGGTCCGCACGCCGGCGGGAGGTGCAAGTGAGCGACGTCGTTCACGACCGGACATCGACCAGCGTGCAACTCGGCCGGCGGGTGGCCCGGCGAGCCGAGTCACGCATGCTCATCGACGGCGAACTGGTCGGGGCGGCCTCCGGCGCCGGGTTCGACAACGTCAGCCCGGCGACCGGCCAGGTGCTGGGAAGCACCGCGGCGGCCGGGGCGAAGGACATGGAACGCGCGATCGGCGCGGCCCGTCGAGCCTTCGACGAGACGGACTGGTCGACCGGCCGCGCGCTTCGCAAACGGTGCCTGGCGCAGCTGCAATCGGCGCTCGAGCAGGAGAAGGAGGACCTGCGCGAGGAACTGATCGCCGAGGTCGGATGCCCTGTCGTGACAACCGGAACCGCACAACTGGACTGGCCGTTGGCCGAGTCGCTGCGCTATCCCGCCGGGCTGATCGACGGCTTCGAATGGGAGCGCTTGCTCGACGGCGGCGGCTTGTTCGGTGAGCGCAATGTGCGCACCGTCGTCAAAGAGCCGGTCGGTGTCGTGGGCGCCGTCACCCCGTCGAACTACCCGATCGAGGTCATCCTCAACAAGCTCGGCCCCGCCCTCGCCGCCGGCAACACCGTCGTGCTCAAGCCGGACCCCAACACCCCGTGGAATGCAACGCGACTCGGCCGGCTGATCGCCGAACAGACCGACATCCCGGCCGGCGTGGTCAATGTCGTTCCGACGCCGTCGAATGAGGTTGCGGAGCTGTTGGCCACCGATGCGCGCGTGGACATGATCTCGTTCACCGGGTCGACGGCAGTCGGGAAACTGCTGATGCGGCGGGGCGCCGAGACCGTGAAGCGGACGTTTCTCGAACTCGGCGGAAAGTCGGCGCTGATCGTGCTGGATGACGCCAACCCGGCACGCATCATCCCGGCCGCGGTCGGAGTGTGCGTTCACGCCGGCCAGGCCTGCGCGCTCACTACCCGGATGCTGATCCACCAGTCGTTGTTCGACGAGGCGGTCGCGAATGTGACCGCGGTTTTTCGGGGCGTGGCAGTGGGTGACCCGGTTTCGCCGGAGACCCTCGTCGGCCCGGTGATCACGGCCGAGCAGAAGGAGCGAGTGCTCAGCGCGTGTGAGCAGGCCCGCCGCGAGGGCGCCGAAATCACCACCGGTGGTGGGTCTTTCGATGATCTGCCTGCCCACCTGGCCGGTGGTCACTACGTGGAACCGACCGTGATCGTCGGCGTCGACAACAGTGCGCCCATCGCGCGGCAGGAGGTGTTCGGGCCGGTCCTGGTCATGCTGCCGTTCGCCGACGACGACGAGGCTGTGCGCGTTGCCAACGACAGCGCATACGGGCTGGCGGGCGCGGTCTTGTCGGGATCCACGGAGCGGGGAATGGCTGTCGCTCGCCGCATCCGTACCGGCTCGATCGGCGTGAACGGTGGCATGTTCTACGGAGCCGACGCCCCGTTCGGCGGCTACAAGAACAGCGGAATCGGCCGGCAGTGCGGCATCGAGGGGTTTGAGCAGTATCTGGAGACGAAGACGATCGGGTGCCGGATGCCGCGGCGCTGAGGTCACGCGACGCGCCACCTCGGCGGCGCCGGACGCGATGTGCGTTCAGCCGACGGCGTCGAACGTCACCGGAAGCGCCGTCGGTGAGCGGAACGGCTGGCCGTGGATGTGCGGGTCGTCGTCGGTGAGAAGCCCGATGTTGGTCAGCCGGGTGAGAATGCATTCCAGGGCAACGTGGGTTTCCAGCCGTGCCAGATGCAGCCCCAGGCAGGTGTGTTCTCCGGCGGCGAACGAGATGTGCGGCAGCGGCTTCCGGAAGATGTCGAAGTCCTCCGCACGTTCCCACCGGCGCTCGTCGCGATTGGCCGATCCGATGCAGATGTCGACCTGCGAGTGCGCGGGAATCCTGACGCCCTCGAGCTCGGTGTCTTCGGTCGTATACCGTTGCACGGTCGTCAGCGGCGTCTCGTACCGGAGGTTCTCTTCGATTGCCTTGGGGATCAACCCGCGATCGGCCTGCACCGCGGCGAACTGGTCCGGGTGGGTCAGCAGCAGGTACAACAAGTTTCCGGACGACCGGTAGGTGGTTTCCAGCCCGGCCGGCAGCAGCAGCCGCAGGAAGGAGTAGATGGCTTCGTCGCCGAGCCTCTCGCCGTCTATTTCCGCGGCGACCAGGTCGCCGATGATGTCCTCGGTCGGCGTGGCCCTGCGGTTTTCGATCTGCTCGGCGAAGTACTCCTTCAGGGCCGCGGACGCCTCGAAGGCCCGCCGGTAATCGATGTTGTAGCTGATGAGCTGAATTGCCCTCCTGCGGAAGGTGGGCAGGTCTTCCTCCGGGAGGCCCAGCAGCCTGGAAATGACGCGGGTGGGGAACTCGAAGGTGAAATTGCGGACGAGATCTGTCTCGCCTGACTCGATGAACTCGTCGATCAGTGCGTTGCATACCGGACGGACGATGGCCGGCTCCCATCGCGCCAGCGACTTGGACTTGAACGCCGCAGAAACCAGGTTTCGGTGCTCACGGTGCTGCTTGCCCTTCATCGCCAGGATGGTTTTGCCCATGAACAGCCCGATCGACGTGTCGTAGCCGCTCGAGCTGAACACGTGTCCGTCGCGGAACGCCTTGTTCACCGCATCGAACGACAGGGCGGCGTAGATGTCCTTGGGTCGCATCGACTCGGGAAGCTTGGAGTAGTCCACGATCGGCCCGTGGAAAACGCCGCCCTGTCGGCGCTTCTCGGCGAAGAACGGGTACGGGTCACGGGTCCAGTCGGCGGAGCGGTCGACTGCGGGCACATCCTGCGTTTCGGTTTCCACTGCTGATCTCCGGCCTTCTCTGGTACGGGCGGGGTTGTGCCGCGTAGAACCTACTGTAAAGATTACAGTATATGAACCAGCACGGACCGGGGTTGCACCGACATCAACGCTGACATGCACGCCGGCGGACGCGTCGCCGCCTCGAAAATCACCCCGACCAACAGGAGTCGCTGACATGTTTGACGTGGCGATCATCGGCGTGGGCCTGCACCCGTTCGGACGGTTCGGGGGCAAGACCGCGATGCAGATGGGTGCCGACGCGATCCGGGCCGCGCTGGCCGACGCCGGGGTCGAGTGGAGGGACGTCCAGTTCGGCGTCGGGGGCAGCTGGACGGTGGCCAACCCCGACGCGATCGTGAGCCTCGTCGGGTTGACCGGGATCCCGTTCACCGATGTGTTCAATGCCTGCGCCACCGCGGCCAGCGCCACGCAGGTGTGCGCCGACACGATTCGGCTGGGCGACTACGACGTCGGTATCGCGGTCGGCATGGACAAGCATCCCCGGGGGGCGTTCACGGAGGATCCCGCCCTGGTCGGGATGCCGAGCTGGTACGCCGAGAACGGGCAGTTCATCACCACCAAGTTCTTCGGGATGAAGGCCAACCGCTACCTGCACGACCACGGCATCTCCCAGCACACCCTCGCCAGGGTGGCCGCCAAGAACTTCCGCAACGGGGCGCTGAACCCGAACGCGTTTCGGCGCAAGCCGATCTCCGAGGACGAGATCCTCAACTCGCCGATGCTGAACTATCCGCTCACCCAGTACATGTTCTGCGCGCCCGACGAGGGCGCCGCCGCGGTGATCATGTGCCGCGCCGACATCGCGCACCGCTACACCGCCGCGCCGGTGTATCTGCGGGCCGTGGAGATCCGCACCCGCCGCTACGGCGCCTACGAGGTCCA
>NZ_DATFYW010000168.1:0-6561 GCF_035314905.1 Mycobacterium sp. | reverse complement strand
ATCGGGGTCGACGTCGAGGGCCCGTACAAGGCCGACCACTACCGCTACTGACAGCGCGTCAGGTCGCGGCCGCCTCACCGGGGTGCACAGCGGGTTTGCGGAGCCGGGCCCACAACCAAGCCGGGTTCCACTCGGGGCCGCGCGCGCGGGCCACCGGGTAGAAGCACAGGCCGATGCCTATCGCCGCGAGATGCCCGATCGCCGTGAACCCGGGTTTGATTGCCCCCGCACCGACGAACAACAGGATCAGCCCGCCCAGGTAGACCCATCGCCACGGCTTTGCGATGCGATAGGCCAGCAGCGCCGTAATGCCGACCAGGAAATAGCTCACCCCGACGTCGCGGGCGTTGACCAGCTTCTCGGGTAGCCAGTGATACTGGATCTCCAGGTAGAGCAATCCTTCGCTGATGTACGTCGCGCCGACGTGACAGGTCAGCCCCACCACGGCCCAGCGCAGGTGGCCGAGCCATCGCTCGGCGGGCGCGAGGAACGCGGTGAACAGGAACAGATAAGGAAGCCAGTAGCGGCCGTCGACCCACAGCAAGCTCGAGAACAGGACATACAGCGGATCCGAGGCGAGGTGGTGCAGGTTCGTGGAGCGGTGAACCAACACCGTGTGCAGCTGCCGCCGGGTGAGTTCATGCTGAAGGATCGTCGTGTACAGCAGCACGATGAGCCACCCATAGGTCAGCGGCGCACCGGCGACGAATCTGCATGCGGCGATCAGCCACACCTTCGGGCGCGCACCGCCGGGCGGCTTTTCCACGTTGTCCACCATGGCACGCTCGAACACGTGCTCCAACCTTTCGCTGGTTCGTACCCTTCAACAACTGTTTGAGTATTTTGGGACGATGACGCTGCCCGGTGTAGGTCCGCTGCCGCTTTCAGGGTTTGAGCATCCCTGGCTGGCGGTGCTGGTGGTCGTGCCGATCGGGCTGCTGTCGGTCTACCTGGTCGCGCAGATGCGCCAGCGGCGCCGCGTGCGCCGGTTCACCGAGCCGGATCTCCTGGACTCGGTGGTTCCGCGCCGACCGCGCCCGTTGCGGCACCTGCCCATCGGTGTGGCGCTCGCCAGTCTGGTGCTGTTGATCGTCGCGCTGGCCGGACCGACACGTGACATGCACATTCCGCGCAACCGCGCCGTCATCATGCTCGTCATCGATGTGTCGCAGTCGATGCGCTCCACCGACGTTCCGCCGACTCGACTGGACGCGGCGCGGCAGGCGGCCGAGGAGTTCACGAAGCGGCTGACACCGGGCATCAACCTCGGCCTCGTTTCGTTCGCCGGCACCGCGAACCTACTGGTACCCCCGACTCCGCAGCACGAGGCCACCCTGGCCGGTCTGCAGAATCTGCGCCCGGACAACAGCACGGCGACGGGCGAGGCGCTCTTCACCGCGCTCGACGCCATCACCACCGCGGGGTCGGTGATGAGCGGCACCGAGACCCCGCCGCCCGCGCGCATCGTGTTGCTTTCGGATGGCGGCGAGAACAAGCCCGGTAACCCCAACAACCCCCGCGGGGCCTTCACCGCCGCGCGCGCCGCGAAAGACCACGGCGTGCCGATCTCGACCATCGCGTTCGGTACCAAGGCGGGCTATGTCGAACTCAACGACCAACGCTTGCCCGTGCCGGTCGATCCCAACGAAATGGTCACGATCGCCCAGCTGTCCGGCGGACAAACTTACACTGCCAGCGACGTCGACCAACTCAACCGCAGCTACGCCGCGATCCAAGAACAGGTCGGATACCAGACCGTCCAGGCACCCGCCAGCGCCGGCTGGCTGCGGCTGGGGGTGCTCACCGCCGCGGTCGCCGCGGTGTTGGCGCTGCTGATCAACCGACGCCTGCCGGTCTGAAGGCTCAGCTCGGCAGCCTGCGGTTGATCAGGACCGCGGCCAAGATCGAGGCAGCGAGCGCGACCGCGCCCAACCGGATCCAGCCCTCGCTGGCGTCGCCGCGGATGGTTTGGTAGCCGATGTCCTGCTGTAGTGCGGAATAGACGTTCTTGAGCTCATCGAGGCTGCCCGCGTGAAACGCCAGGCCCCCGGTGATCTCGGTGATCTTTCTCAGAGTCTCGTCGTCCACCGGAACCGGCAGCTGTTCGCCCTGGTAGTCGATGACGCCATCGGGTGTGCCGAACGCAATCGTCGATATCGCCACGTGCTGGTCCTTGGCCGCCTGTGCCGCCGGGAATGCGCCGCCGGGATCGCCGGGATCCGACGGGACCGTCTCCTTGCCGTCCGACTCCAGCACGATACGCGCCGGGGGCGGCCCGTCCCCGCCGCCCATCACCGAGCCCACGGTCGCGATCGCCTGCAACGCCGTGTAGATGCCCTCGCCGGTCGCGGTCCGCGGGGCCGCCTGCAGCGTGTCGATCGCGCGCTTGACGGCGTCCCGGTCTGTGGTCGGCGCTATCAGCAACGTCGCCTGTGCGGCGAATTCGACCAGCCCGAGACTGATGCCCGGCGTGAGCTCGTCCGCGAACTGCTTTCCGGCCTCCTTGGCGGCCTCCAAGCGGTTCGGTGCCACATCGGTGGCCACCATGGACTCCGACACGTCGATCACCAGCATCACCACGGCGCGATTGCGCGGAATGCGCACATCATGCGTCGGCCCGGCCATCGCCGTCGTGAGCAGGGCGAGCGCGGCGACAAGCAGCGCGACCGGAACGTGGCGCCAGCGCCGGTTGCGGCTCGCGGGCGCCACCTGCTCCAGCAACTCCATGTTGGCGAACCGCATCACGCGCTTGTGGCGGGCGAACTGGACCACCAGATACCCGGCCACCAGTGCCGCGATCGCCAGCAAAAACAGGAAGAACCAGGCACTGGCGAAGCCGGACAGCGTAAGCGGACCCAGCAGTGGCAGCGTCATCTCATTGCCTTCAGTCAAAATATTATGCAATTGTTTGATACTTGCACACCCACCGTCGCGCGTCCGAACTGCTGCTGCTGGGTTTTGCCACGCTGATCACCACGCTGGCGTTGATGATCGTGGCGGCCAACCAGCAACAGCGACTGGGAACCGACGCGTGGGTCTTCGCCGCGGCATATCTGGCGCTCTTCGCCTGCGCGCACGTGGTGATCAGGCGCTTCGCGAGTTCGGCGGACCCGGTCCTTCTGCCGGTTGTGGCGCTGCTCAACGGCCTGGGCCTCGTGATGATCTACCGTCTCGATCTGGGCGACGCCGGCCTGAGCTCAGCCGGTGCGCGTGGGCCCAGCGCCTACCAGCAGATGCTGTGGACGCTGGCCGGCGTCGCCGCGTTCTGCCTTGTGGTGGTGTTCGTCAGGGACCATCGGCCGTTGGCTCGTTACGGCTACGTCTGCGGTGCGGCCGGGCTGATTCTGCTGGCGATACCCGCCGTGCTGCCGCGGTCGCTGTCCGAGCAGAACGGCGCCAAAATCTGGATCCGGCTGCCCGGCTTCTCGATCGAGCCGGCAGAGATGGCCAAGATCCTGCTGCTCGTCTTCGTCGCGGCGGTCCTGGTGGCGAAGCGCGAGATGTTCACCACCGCCGGCACCCATTTCCTGGGCATGAACCTGCCGCGGCCCCGGGATCTCGCGCCGCTGCTGGCCGCGCTGGCGATCTCGGTTGCGGTGATGGTTTTCGAAACCGACTTGGGCGCAGCGCTTTTGGTGTTCGCGTCATTTCTTGCGATGGTGTACATCGCAACGGCGAGGCTCGGCTGGGTCGGCATCGGGTTATTGCTGTTCGCGGCTGCCAGCGTCGTGGCGTATCACCTGTTCGGCCATGTGCGGGTCCGGGTCCGCAACTGGATCGACCCGTTCGCGGACCCCGACGGTGCCGGATACCAGATGGTGCAATCGATGTTCAGCTTCGCCACGGGCGGAGTCTTCGGCACCGGCCTGGGCAACGGCCAACCCGGCACCGTTCCCGTCGCCTCGTCCGATTTCATCATGGCCGCGTTCGGAGAGGAGTTGGGTCTCGTCGGGCTGGCCGCGCTCCTGATGCTGTACACCATCCTGATCATGCGCGGGCTGCGCACCGCGATCGTGGTGCGCGACAGCTTCGGCAAGCTGCTGAGCGCCGGGCTGGCGTGCACATTGGCGATCCAGGTCTTCCTCGTCGTCGGCGGCGTCACCAAGCTCATTCCGCAGACGGGGCTCACCACGCCGTGGATGTCCTACGGCGGCTCCTCGCTGCTCGCCAACTACGTGCTGCTCGCCCTTCTGGTGCGCATTTCAGACGCGGCGCGGCGGCCGGTCGGCAGACCGCCGCCCGGCCAGACGCCGATCGCCGATGCAGGCACGCAGATAATCGAGCGCCGCTAGCGGGACCAGTCAAGCGGTTAGGCTGCTGCGGTGCACGGCCTGCTGATCGCGATCGAGGGGGTCGACGGCGCGGGCAAGCGCACCCTGTGCCAGGGCCTGCGGACCGGACTCGAGGCCCATGGCAAATCGGTGGCCGCCCTGTCCTTCCCGCGCTACGGGCATTCGGTGGCTGCCGACCTGGCCGCTGAGGCGCTGCACGGGCAGCACGGCGACCTGGCATCGTCGGTCTACGCGATGGCCGTGCTGTTCGCACTCGACCGTGCCGGTGCACGCGACGAGATCGGTCACCTTCTGCTGGCCTACGACGTCTTGATCCTCGACCGGTACGTCGCGTCGAACGCCGCCTACAGCGCCGCGCGACTGCACCAGGACGCCTCAGGTGAGGCCGCCGAGTGGGTGCGCCACCTGGAATACGACCGACTGCGATTGCCCGCGCCCGACTGGCAAGTGCTGCTCGATGTGCCCGCGGAGCTGGCTGCCGACCGGGCCCGCCACCGCGAGCACGCCGAGTCCGCCCGCCCCCGTGACGCGTACGAGCGCGACGACGATCTGCAGCGGCGCACGGGGCACGTGTACGCCGGTTTGGCGGCCGCGGACTTCGGCGGGCCATGGCGGGTCGTCGCCGCGGACGTCGACGCGGCGGCGCTCGCGGGGTCGTTCGGCCGCTAGCGAGGTCAAGAAGCCGCAACTCGCCCGTGTGGTAGCTCAGTTTTGTCGCGATCTGGTGACACCATGGACACCATGAGGCAAAGGATTCTGGTCGTAGACGACGACGCGTCGCTGGCCGAGATGCTCACCATCGTGCTGCGCGGGGAAGGCTTTGACACCGCGGTCATCGGCGACGGCACGCAGGCGCTCACCGCGGTCCGCGAGCTGCGCCCGGATCTGGTGCTGCTGGACTTGATGCTGCCCGGCATGAACGGCATCGACGTGTGCCGCGTGCTGCGCGCCGACTCCGGGGTGCCGATCGTGATGCTCACCGCGAAGACGGACACCGTCGACGTCGTCTTGGGCCTGGAGTCGGGCGCCGACGACTACGTGATGAAGCCGTTCAAGCCGAAGGAGTTGGTCGCCCGGGTGCGCGCCCGGCTGCGTCGCAACGACGACGAGCCGGCCGAGATGCTGTCGATCGCCGATGTCGACATCGACGTGCCGGCTCACAAGGTCACCCGCCAGGGCGAGCAGATTTCGCTGACACCGCTGGAATTCGACCTGCTAGTGGCGTTGGCGCGGAAACCACGGCAGGTGTTTACTCGTGATGTGCTGCTCGAACAGGTGTGGGGGTACAGGCACCCCGCCGACACCCGTTTGGTGAACGTGCATGTCCAGCGGCTACGGGCCAAGGTTGAGAAAGACCCGGAGAACCCGCAGGTGGTGTTGACTGTTCGAGGAGTGGGATACAAGGCCGGACCTCCGTGATCTGGGGCTCGAGGCGGCGCATTCACCGGCGTTCTGCTCCTGTGCTGCGCGGGTTGAGTGCGTTGAGTCGAGCCATGGGTCTCCTCTGGCGCCGGTCGCTGCAGTTGCGGGTGGTGGCCCTGACGCTGGGGCTGTCGCTGGTCGTGATCATGGTTCTCGGTTTCGTGTTGACCAGTCAGATCACCGATCGGGTGCTCGAGGCCAAAGTGCGTGCCGCCACGGAGGAGATCGAGCGGGCCCGCACCACGGTCAGCGGCATCATCGGCGGCGAGGAAACCCGCTCGCTCGACAGCAGCCTGCAGCTGGCCCGCAACACACTCACCGACCGCAAGACCGACCCCACGGCGGGAGGCGGGCTGGCCGGCACCTTCGACGCGGTGCTCGTGGTGCCCGGTGACGGTCCGCGCGCGGCTACGTCGGCGGGACCGGCGGATCAGATCCCGGGATCGTTGCGCGACTTCGTCAAGGCCGGGCAGGTCAGTTATCAATACGCCACCGTGCACGCCGGCGGCTTTTCCGGCCCCGCGTTGGTCATCGGCAGCCCGACGACGGGACCTGTCCCCGCCCAGCTGTACCTGATCTTCCCGCTCAACAGCGAGGAGAGCACGATCGCCCTGGTACGCGGCACGATGCTGACCGGAGGCGTGGTGCTGCTCGGCCTGCTGGCCGCGATCGCGCTGCTGGTCGCGCGTCAGATCGTGCTTCCGGTGCGGTCGGCGTCGCGGATCGCCGAGCGGTTCGCCGAAGGACACCTCACCGAGCGGATGCCGGTACGCGGCGAGGACGACATGGCCAGGCTGGCGGTGTCGTTCAACGACATGGCCGAAAGCCTGTCGCGGCAGATCACCCA
>NZ_DATFYW010000167.1:0-7816 GCF_035314905.1 Mycobacterium sp. | reverse complement strand
TAGTCGCAGGTTCGGCACTCGGCCAGTCTAGGACTGTGCGGCGGTGAGGTAGCCCGTCGATTTGGCGTTTGCCCGAGAGAGCCCCATGGGTGGCCCGACCGTGTTGGAATCATGGTCATGACGCAGCAAGAGCCCTTAGCCATGCCGCTCGAAGAGGCGATGCGTACGCAACGGGCGATCCGTCGGCTCAAGAGTGACCCGGTTGACGACTCGCTGGTGCTTCACATCCTCGAGCTTGCAATGAAGGCGCCGACTGGTTCGAACGCCCAGAACTGGGAGTTCATCGTGGTCAAGGACCGCGAGGTTGTCGCGAAACTTGGCCGCCTGAACCGCCTCGCGATGAATGCCTTCGGGCCGATTTACAAGCGCACCCTACAAAAACGCATGGACGGCAAGATGCTTCGCATCGAAAAGGCCGTGCGATGGCAGGCTGACCACTTCGACGACATCCCCGTGGTCGTGGTGGCATGCATCAAAGGTGTCATTGCGCCGTATCCAACGATCGCGGCCAGCAGCGCCTACGGCTCCATCTATCCCGCGGTGCAAAACCTCTTGTTGGCGGCCCGTGCGGCCGGACTGGGCGCGGCGCTGATCACCATGCCGCTGTGGAGCACGTTCGCGGCGAAGCGAGTCCTGGGCTTGCCGTGGAACGTCACTCCATGCGCGGTGGTCCCTCTTGGCTGGCCGATCGGCAGATACGGTCCCACGACGCGCAGACCGGTCGGGGAATTCGTTTCGCTTGATCGGTACGGCAATCGAGCGTTTCTGTAGGCGGGCCGACAGTTGTAGTCGTCTACTGCTGGTCGAGCAGCATGCCGATCAGCAGGGCCAGGGGGTTGTCGTCCAGCAGCGCGTCGGCCGCCGGATCTTGGACAAGCTGCAATTTGCCACCCGGTCAGTCTAGAACTGCCCTCAAAGAGGCTGTCGATACGATGAACCGTGATGAACGGCCGGCGGTCGAGGGTCGCCTTCCCGCTGCTGGCCTACGCATTCGCCGCAATCATGATCGGCACCACACTGCCGACGCCGATGTACGCCCTGTACTCGGCGGAGATGCACTTCTCGGTCCTGACGACAACGGTGGTGTTCGCCACCTACGCAGCCGGCGTGCTGGCCGCGCTGCTGGTGATGGGCCGCTGGTCCGACGCGGTGGGCCGGCGCCCGATGCTGCTGGTGGGCGCGGCCTTTGCGCTCGCCAGCGCGGTCGTGTTCCTGGTCGCCCACACGGTCGGCCTGCTGCTGATCGGGCGGGGGCTTTCCGGGCTGTCGGCCGGCGTGTACACCGGCGCCGCCACCGCCGCGGTCATCGAGGCCGCGACACCCGCCTGGCGCGGCCGGGCGGTCGCTGTCGCGACGATCGCCAACATCGGCGGGCTGGGCCTCGGCCCACTGATCGCCGGCCTGCTCGTGCAGTACGCGCCGGATCCGCTGCAATTGTCGTTCATCGTGCACATCGCGCTGACCGTGCTGGCCATCGCGGGCGTCCTGATCGCGCCCGAGACGTCGGAGCGCAGCGGTGCCATCGGGTTCCAGCGGCTGTCGGTGCCCGCCGAGGTGCGCACCGTCTTCATCACCGCCTCCACCGCCGCATTCGCGGGGTTCGCCGTCACCGGCCTGTTCACCGCGGTCGCGCCGTCGTTCATCGCGGATGTGATCGGCATCGGCAACCATGCCGTCGCGGGTGCGATCGCCTCCTCGATCTTCGCCGCGTCAGCCGCCGCACAAATAGTCGCCGGTCGCATGGAGGCACAACGTGCCGTGGCCCTCGGCTGCGCGGTGCTGGTCGTCGGGATGGTGATCATCGCTGCGGCCCTTCACATCTCAAGCCTGGCGCTGCTGCTCGCCGGGGCGGTGGTCGCCGGTGTCGGCCAGGGCGTCAGCTTCAGCCGCGGCCTGGCCGCGGTCGCCGAGCGGACGCCGCCCGACCGGCGCGCCGAGGTCAGCTCCACCTACTTCGTGGTCGCCTACATCGCGATCTCGGTGCCCGTCATCGGCGGGGGCCTGGCCGCGGAGGCGTGGGGCCTGCGCACCGCAGGCATCGCGTTCGCCCTCGCGGTGTGCGCGCTGGCCGCGATATGCCTGGCCGCCGTGCTGGCCGAGGAGAGACGGTCCGCGCGGCGTTAGATTTCCGCGTGGCGAAACACCCAGCCGCGCAGCAGCACAAAGCGCAGGGCGGTCGCGGCGGCATTGGCCACGATGAGCACTGCCACCTCGACGGTAGCGGAGGGATCGGCCACCAGGCTGTGCAGCGCGTCGAGCGCCCCGCCGGTGATTCCCAGCGCGAGCAGAAACACCGCGAGCCCCTGGAATTGATGGCGCGCGGCGCCGGCGCGGCCCCGCATCCCGAACGTGAAGCGCCGATCGGCGGCGGTGTTGGCGATCGCGGTCACCAGCAGCGCCATCAGGTTGGCGCTCTGCGCGCCGAGCGGGTCGTGCAACAACAAGAACAGCAAGAGATAAGCGAGAGTGCAGGCGACCCCGATGACGGCGAACCGGACCGCCTGGCCGATCAGCGACCGCCGCGCCGTCGGGTAGCCCAGCTGCGGGGCCAGGTCGGCGACCGAAATCGAACCGTTCGCAAAGCCTCTGCGGACGACGCCTTTGAGGTCTGCGGCGGCAGTCGCCACGATGTCGACCCGGCTGTCGGGGTCGTCGACCCAGTCCACCGGCACCTCGTGGATGCGCAGGCCCGCACGTTCGGCGAGCACCAGCAACTCGGTGTCGAAGAACCATGCGGTGTCCTCGACACGGGGCAGCAGCTGCCGGGCCACCTCGGCCCGGATCGCCTTGAACCCGCACTGGGCGTCGGAGAACCTTGCGGCCAGCGTCGACGACAGGATGAGGTTGTAGCAGCGCGAAATGATCTCCCGCTTGGGTCCGCGCACCACCCGCGACGACCGGTTCAACCGGGTGCCGATCGCCAGGTCGGAGTGCCCGGAGACGAGCGGCGCGACCAGCGGTCCCAGGGCCGCGAGATCGGTGGACAGGTCGACGTCCATGTAGGCCAAGACCGGCGCGTCGCTGCTCGACCACACCGCCTTGAGGGCCCTCCCGCGGCCCTTCTGCTCGAGCCGGACCATTCGAACGTCGGGGAGTTCGGATGCCGGCTCCGCGGCGATGCGCGGGGTGTCATCGACGCTGGCGTTGTCGGCGATCGTGATGCGCGCCGAATAGGGCAGGTGATCGCGCAGGTAGGAATGCAGCCGGCGAACCGAGTCGGCCAGGTCGGCCTCCTCGTTGTACACCGGCACGACGACGTCGAGTACCGGCACGCCGCGCACCCGCGCCACCGCGTCCGCGTTCGGCCGAATGTCAAAAGTGAACCGTTGCGGCGCAACGAAATCGGCGTTGCGCTACAGCGTCATCCCCGTCATGCAACAGAGCATGCGGGGCGTCGGTGAGCGACGCGTGGGCGCCGGCTATGCGTCGGCTATGAATCGAGAAACGGCGGGGTCACGGTGCGGCGAAGCCTGCGCCGCTGAGGATCTTCCGGCCCGTGTCGCCGGTCACCAATCTGATGAACTGCCCGGCCAACCGGGCCTGGTCCGAATCTTTCATCAGCGCGATCGAGTAGGTGTTGGCGGCTCCGACGGACTCGGGGATGTTGAACCAGGCAATGTTGTCACCGGCATTCAGCGCGTCGGTGGTGTAGACGAGTCCGGCATCAACCTGCCCGTCCGTCACGTTCCTGACGATGTCGGCTGTGGTGGAGTCCTGCGCTGTCGGGTGAAGCTGAATCCCCGTGTTGTCCTCGATGCGCTGCACCTCTGACGCGCAGACAAGGGGACGCGCGCACACCGCCACCCTGAGCCCTGGTCGGTTCAGGTCGACAAACGACGTGATCTTCCTGGGATTGCCCGGGGCCACCGCGATGGCCAGCTTGTTCGACGCGAAATTGACCGGGTTTCCGGCGACCAGGCCGGCATGGGTGACCCTGGCCATGTTCGGCAGGTCGCCTGCGGCGAACACGTCGGCGCTTGCGCCGTCGGTCAACTGCGCGGCCAGATCCGACGACCCGGCGAAGATGAACTCCACCGACGTGCCGGGGTTGTCGGACTTGAACTGCCTGCCGATCTCACTGAAGCTCTTGATCAGCGATGACGACGCGAACACCGTGATCGACGTCGTCGGCCGGCTTTGTGAGCCGCAGCCGGCCAGGGCGACGGCCAGCACCGCCCCCGCCGCCAGCGCCCGCTTCGATCGGCTGCTCATCAACCTGACACCAACCACCCGAGTTCGATCGGCCGGTATTCGTCTCCGGCCAGTCGCACAACGTCCAAGTCCTCACAACCTGGCAGAATTATGTGAAAAGCCTAGCCCAACGCTGGATCGTTGCCTAGCCGCCACTCTTGCGGCGGAACTCGCGGCGATGCTCCGCCGGGCCATGCGTGCGCGGTTGCTTGGCGCCGCCGTCCTTGTGGTCCGCGGTACCCGACGACCGCGCCTTCTTGCGTTCCAACGCTTCGCGGAACTTTCGCTTGGTGTCGTCGTCGGCATGCTCTGACTCGGCCATGTCCGCAGCGTAGCGTCAGCGCACCCCGGGCGGCATGCCATAAACGTGGGTGATCGGCATCCGCATCAGCACTCTGCGGTCGGTGACCATCGCCCGCCGGTAGTCGTCCCAGTCGGGATGTTCGCCCGCGATGTGGCGGTAGAGCCGGATCAACCCCTCGACGGTGTCGTCGTGGGTGTGCATCGCGGGCGGGCTCAGCTCGGCGTTGCCCTCGGCGACCGCGTAGGACCAGCCGTCGTCGGAATTCACCAGGATCGACGCGCGCGGGTCCCGGCGCAGGTTGCGGGTCTTGGCCCGCGGCTCGGTGATCGACACCGCGATCGCCACACCTCGCGGGTCGTAGTAGTACGACACGTTCGACAACTGCGGTCGCCCGTCGCGTTTGATCGTCGCGAGCACCCCGAAGCTGTGCCCGTTGATGACAGCCAACAACTTGTCGTCGAATGATTGCGGGCCCATGCTGCGAGCCTACGTCGAACAACCGTCGCTCTAGGATCGAACCGATGACGGTGGAGTTCGGCTGATGGCCCGGTATGCGGCGTTTCTTCGCGGCGTCAATGTCGGCGGGGTGAGCCTGAAGATGGCCGAGGTGGCCACGGCGCTGGAGCAGGCGGGCTTCGCCAACGTGCGCACGATCCTGGCAACCGGCAACGTGCTGCTGGACAGCCGCGGGAGCGCGGCGTCGGTGCGTTCGAAAGCCGAAGCGACGCTGCGTGATACGTTCGGTTACGACGCCTGGGTGCTCGCCTACGACCTGCCGACGGTGCAGGCCATCGTCGACAACTACCCGTTCGAGCCGGAAATGCCCGACCACCACGCCTATGTCACGCTGGTCTGGAACGCGGCGGTCCTCGACGAGCTGGCCGACCTCGCCGGCGACCCCGGCCCCGGCGAGCGGATCGCGCGGGGCGACGGGGTGATCTACTGGCAGGTGCCGAGGTCGCAGACACTGAACAGCACGATGGGGAAGACCATGGGCAAGAAGCGGTACAAGTCGGCGACCACCACCCGCAACCTGCGGACACTCAACAAGGTGTTGCGATGAGGTCATGGCCATGACCAAAGCCGATGCCACGACGTTGCGCGGAGTCTCCGAAACGGCGCTGCTGACGCTGCGATCCCGCGCCAACGAAGCCCGGCGCGACGACGCGATCATCGACGATCCGATGGCGATCAGGCTGATGGACACCATCGACTACGACTTCGCCAAGTTCGGCATCCCGAGTCGACAGGACCTCGCGGTGCGGGCGCTGGCGTTCGACCACAGCACCCGCCGGTACCTGGCCACACATCCGTCCGCCACGGTGGTGGCGCTGGCCGAGGGGCTGCAGACCAGCTTCCACCGGCTCGACGCGGCCGGCGTCGGAGACCAATTCCGTTGGCTCACGGTCGATCTGCCACCGATCATCGAGTTGCGCAAGCGGCTGTTACCGCCGTCGCCGCGCGTCTCGGTATGCGCGCAGTCCGCGCTGGATTTCAGCTGGATGGACCGAGTGGACCCGTCCGACGGCGTGTTCATCACCGCCGAGGGCGTGCTGATGTACCTGGAGCGAGATGAGGTTCTCGGCCTGATCAGCGAATGCGCTGCCCGGTTCCCGGGCGGTCAGATGATGTTCGACCTGCCTCCGCCGTGGTTCGCCGCGATGCTGCGCCGCGGCATCAGAATCTCGCTGAAGTACCGCGCGCCGCCGATGCCGTTCACCATGTCGGTGGGCGAACTCGCCGATCTCGTCAACAGCGTGCCCGGGATCCGGGCGGTGCACGACATGCCGCTGCCGCGGGGCCGCGGACCGGTGTTCAACCTGCTTCTGTGGACCATGCAGCGGCTCTCGGTGTTCGACCACGTTCGTCCGGCGCTGACGCTGCTGGAGTTCGGCTAGCCGAACGCTTCCTTGACGTACCGCAGCGCTTCGGCCCGATCGATGCCCAGGCCCCTGGCGGTGTCGACGTAGGCGCGGGCGGCCGCGGCCATCGAGACGTCGGCGGGATCCCGCCTGGCCACGAAAGTGCCGAAACGGCCGCGGGTTTCGAGGATCCCGGCGGCTTCCAGCTCGCGATAGGCGCGGGCCACCGTGTTGACCGCCAGGCCCAACCGCGCAGCGAGCTCGCGGACCGTGGGCAGGCGGGCTCCCGCCGCCAGCCGTCCGTTGCGCACGCCGCCGATGATCTGGGTTCTCAACTGGTCGAACGGCGGCCTGGCCGCGCGAGGGTCCACCCGGACCCAGTCCCCCAACTCGGACACGTGCTCAGTATCGCGCAGGGGGCCCCCGCGCACGGGCAGACCGGTGGTCACGCCCGTTAGTTCGTCGGGGGTTGGGTCAACGCGGTGGGGTGGTGGAGGTGCCGACTCGGCTATCCGGTCGGGACGTCAACGAATCGCGTTGCCAAGCGCCATGTTACCGAGGCGGCGTAGAGGCCAACGCAACGTTAACATTTGTGTTCCGGGTGAGCCCGGGCGACGAATGCCACCCGGGGCGGGACTTCGGTCCCTACTGTCGCCCGTGGTGCGGTGCTCGGATGGAGCCGGTGCGCACACCACTCGACCACCCCGGCAACGCGGGGAGCATGTCGCCGCGACCCGAGAGGGGCCAGCGCATGGCGCGGAGTTCATCGCCCCGTCACAGGCCCCGCCCGGTCCGCCACTTGGACCAAATCGACCCCGGATGTGCGGCATCACGATTGCCCTCGTGCCGGGTGTCAGGACCTTGGAACCTATGGCCCGGGCGAGCCCGGTATGCGCGGCGCTCTCGGCTGGACAGCCGCCCGCTGCTCGAGGACGTGGGTAATGCGAGGCCGAGGAGGTAAGGCATGACGCAGGTGTACCTTCCTGCCGATCCTCACGTGCGCCGGCGGCTCGAGGGTGGCGGCCGCGGTGCTGTTGCGAGCCCGACACAGCCGCTCCGTCCGGCGGCGCGACCGCGTCGCTTCGGCGTGATTGACGTGACGGTGATGCTCGCGGTCGCCGCGGCGATCACGCTCCTGGTCATGGCCGCGGCACGCTGGACCGCCCCGGCCACGCCGGTCGTGCACATCGATCTCTCGCCGCCGTCCTGCCCGAATATGCCGGCTATTCGCTGCTGCGGATGATCCTGGCGTACCTGCTCTCGCTGGTGTTCACCTTCGTCTACGGCCACATCGCCGCCATGCACCGTCGCGCGGAGCGGGTCATGATCCCGCTGCTCGACGTCCTGCAGAGCATCCCCATTCTGTCGTTCCTGCCGATCGTGACGCTGGCGCTGGTGGCGGCGTTCCCGCACTCCAACGTCGGCCTGGAACTGGCCAGCGTCATCCTGATCTTCACCA
>NZ_DATFYW010000166.1:0-25877 GCF_035314905.1 Mycobacterium sp. | reverse complement strand
GCCGGTGGACACCAGGTCGAGGTACTGCTCACCGATCGCCGACACCGAATGCACGTTGGCCGACGCGTCGATCGGGATCTTGAACCGGTCGTCGATGCTCATCGTGGCCCGCGCACCACGCTCGGTGGGCTCGACGTCGGTCACCTTGCCGATCTGGGTACCCCCATAGGTCACGCTGGCGGTCTTGTACAACCCGCCCGACGCGGGCAGTTCGGCATAAAGCGTGTACTGGCCGATGCCGACCAGGCGGGGCACTTGAAGGTAGTACCAGCCCAACGCGACCAGGGCGATCACCGTCAGGATCGCGAACATGACGAGCTGGATGCGGATGAGCCGGGTCAGCACGTTGCGACCACCCCGTTTCGGCTGAACCGCATGACCAACCGACGGTGCCGGCTTGCTCCCCCCGCCGGTGTCACAGCCACTTCCCCCACGTTCGCACGCAACCAACGGCAAGACTGTACCCAATGGCGGCGCAGGTTGAGCACAATCTTCAGGTGAACGACTTCAGCTCGACGCCTTCATCCAACAAGCGTCGACGCACGGCGCCGGCTATCCGCACCGCGCCCGGTGAATCACCATGCACGCACACCGATTCCGCGGAGATCCGTATCGCAGATCCGTCGACGGCGACGACCCGCCCGGAACGCAGCATCGTCACGACCCGTTCGGCGATTTCTTCCGGGTCTTCCAGCACCGCGCCCGGCTCCCGCCGCGACACCAGCCGGCCACCTGGCAGGTAGGCCCGGTCGGCGAACGCCTCGGCGACGCAGCGCAGCCCGAGGTCGGTCGCTTCGTCGAAGAACGCCGAACCGGCGAGCCCGAGCACCGGCAGCGACGGGTCGACGGCGTGCACCGCCTCGGCCACCGCGCGCGCCTGCACGCGATCCGTCACGATCGTGTTGTACAGCGCGCCATGGGGTTTGACGTACATGACGGCCGAGCCCGCCGCGCGCGCGAGCGCCTGCAGCGCGCCGATCTGGTAGATCACGTCGGCAATCAGATCGTCGGCGTGGACATCGATGTAACGGCGGCCGAACCCGGCGAGGTCGCGGTAACCCACCTGTGCGCCGATCCGGACACCGCGCTTGACCGCGGCCTGGCAGGTGCGGGCGAGTCCGGCGGGATCGCCGGCATGGAAGCCGCACGCGACGTTGGCGCTGGTGACCAGGTTGAGCATCGCCTCGTCGTCACCGAGCCGCCACACCGCGAAGCTCTCGCCGAGGTCGGCGTTCAAGTCCACGCTGGTCACGCATCAAGCGTAGGCGGGCGTCGATACCCGCCGCCCGCGATCGGCACGCCGGGCGCGAGCGAGATCCACTTGCCCGCCTTTTGTCGCAGCTGGATGCGCTAGCCTCGGGGAACATGACCAGGAGTTCCTCGCCGAGGCGGCGGGCGACACTGGCGTCGCTGGCCGCGGAGCTCAAGGTCTCACGGACCACTGTCTCCAACGCCTATAACCGGCCCGATCAGCTCTCGGCCGACCTGCGCGAGCGAGTGCTGGAAACCGCCAAACGGCTCGGCTACGCCGGTCCTGACCCGGTTGCCCGGTCGCTGCGCACCCGCCGGGCGGGTGCGGTGGGGCTGGTGCTCACCGAGCCGCTCAACTACTCGTTCAGTGACCCCGCGGCTGTGAATTTTGTTGCCGGCCTTGCTGAATCATGTGAAGAGGTCGGCCAGGGGCTGCTGCTGGTGGCCGTCGGCCCCGGCCGCAGCGTCGCAGAGGGATCCGGCGCCGTCTTGGCTGCCGGCGTCGACGGTTTCGTGGTGTATTCGGTGGCGGACGACGACCCGTACCTTCATGTCGCGCTGCAGCGCAACCTCCCCGTGGTCGTGGTCGACCAACCCAAGGGTGTGCCGGGCGCGTCGGGCGTCTGCATCGACGACCGGGCCGGGATGCGCGATCTGGCCGGTTATGTCGTGGGCCTCGGCCATCGACAGATAGGTCTGCTCACGATGCGGTTGGGCAGCGACCGCATCCCGGGCTCGGTTGCGGTGGCCAATCCGGAACGGCTGCGCTCGACCCGCTTTCACGTTCAGCGTGAGCGCATCGGCGGCGTGCGGGATGCGATGGCGGCGGCCGGCCTCGACCCCGACGAGTTGACCGTGGTCGAGAGCTATGAGCACCAGCCCACGTCGGGTGGGGCGGCCGCGGCGGTCGCGTTGGAGGCCAACCCGCGTATCACCGCGCTGATGTGCACGGCGGACGTAATCGCGCTCTCCGCGATGGACTACCTGCGCGCCCACGGCATCTATGTGCCCGGCCAGATGACCGTCACCGGATTCGACGGGATCCCCGAGGCGTTGCGGCGCGGCTTGGCGACTGTGTCGCAGCCCAGCCTGGAGAAGGGCCGGCTGGCGGGCAGGCTGGTCCACACGCCGCCGCGGTCGGGGCTGCCGGTCGACGAGGTGTTGCCGACGGAGTTGGTACGGGGCCGCACGGCGGGCCCGCCCGGATAACCCGATGACCGGTCGGCAGGAGGTGTGCGGTTGAAGATCCGCTTTGGTGTCGGGCTGGGCGCCGGCACCGGTCCCGATGAGCTCCCGGGACTGGTTGATCGACTGGAAGCCAACGGGGTCGACTCGCTGTGGCTCTCGGAACTGGTGTATTCCGATGCGGTCGATCCGTTCGTCGGCATGGCCTACGCACTGGCCCGGACCGGGCATCTCAAAGTGGGCACCTCCGTGGCCGTGCTGCCGGGGCGGCACCCGGTGCTGGTTGCCAAGCAACTGGCGTCGCTTGCGGCTCTCGCGCCCGGGCGGGTGCTACCGGTATTCGGGCTGCGGTCGGCCATCCCCGCCGAACGCGAGATCTTCGTGGTCCCGGCAGGCGAACGCGCCGCGGTGTTCGACGAATCGCTGCAGCTGCTCAGGTCGGTACTCGAGAACGAAAACGCCGCCTTCTCGGGTCGCTACTTCGAGGTGGCGTCGGCCGCGGTGCGACCGCGCCCCGTCAAGCCGCTCGACATCTGGCTCGGCGGCTCGGCTCCGGCCGCATTCCGCCGGATCGGGCGCCTCGGTGACGGCTGGCTCGGCAGCTTCCTGACGCCCGGCGAGGCGCGTCGCGCCAGGGCGCTGATTCAGTCCGCGGCCACCGACGCCGGTCGTGAGATAGAACCCGACCATTTCGGCGCGTCGCTGAACTCATGCCGCGGCAGACCGATTCCTGAGCCGGTTTCAGCAGGCCACGTGGTCCACGATCTCGCGGGCGTGCGCGGGCGTGTTGTCCGCCGCGGACTGGGCCAGCAGCCGTGCCCCGAGGTTGGCCAGCTCGACGATGAGCTGAGTTCGGCTGCAGCCGGCCTCCACCGCGTGATCGACAAGAGTGGTGATCTCGCTCGCGCTGTCGGATTCGGCGTCGGCCGGCCGGCCGGCGCCGGTGTGGCGCCGGATCGCCGCGGACAGCATCTCGCGCGCGTAATCGCGTTCGTAAATCGAATCGGTCATGTTGGCGGCCTTCCGTGGTTCGCTGCCGTCGTCCGCTTCAGTGATACCGCCGCCGGTGTTTGCTGAACAAGGGACTTTCGTCCTCGGGTGTGAGGAAGTTCTACCGCCGCTGTTGCTCGGTAATACCCCCAGCGTCAATTGATCTGGTTGGCCGCCTCAGATCTTGGGGTGCTCCTCGTCCCCGATCAGAAGCCGAACGGCGAGGTCCAGCCGCTTGCTGACGTCGGTCGCCGAAGCACGGCGGGTAAGCCAGGCGAGCAGGTTCGACAGCCAGACATCCGAGATTACCCGTGCGATGTGGTACTGGTCCTCGGTCGGTTCGCCGTCGCTCATCGCCCTGGCGAACATGGTGTCCATCAACTTGCCGACGTGATCAACCTCACCCGCCGCGGAAGCGTCGGCGAACACGAATGCCCGCGTCATCGCCTCGGTCAGCAGCGGGTTGCGCTGCATCGCGCGGTTCAGGCGACCGATCATCTGGTGCAGGCGCTCATATGGCGTTCCCGCCATCGCGGTCCGGTCCGTCTTGGCTTCGATCCGCTCGAATTCGCGCCCCAGCGCGGACACCAGCAGGTGCACCTTGGACGGGAAGTAGCGGTACAGCGTCCCGACCGCCACGTCGGCCCGTTCGGCGACCGCGCGCATCTGAACCGCCTCGTAGCCCCCCTTAGAGGCGATAGCCAAGGTGGCGTCGAGGATGCGCTTGCGGCGCTCCCGCTGAGCCTCGGAGCCGAGTTCGGACTCGGCCAGCGCGGCCACCGTCAGCACCCGCGGTTGGCGGGGTTCAGGCGTCGAACCGGAACTGGCCTGCGCTGGCGTCGACATGCTGCGAACGACTCCTTCTCTTCATCGTCCTCCCCGAAACGATACGCACGCCGGACGGAAATTGCTCACCTCCGCACGGTCCGGTACTGGACGTGTCCTGCTGTGATGCGCGCCGCCCGGACGACGGGCACACTCCCCATTAGAACACGTTCTAGTAAGCTGCAGGTGCCTTTTCCCCTAGGCGTTAGGAGGCGACGGTGTCAGCGACGATGACCGACGAGCAGTCTGCCGCGCGGGAGCTCGTGCGGTCCTGGGCGACGAGCTCGGGCACGATCGCCGCCATCCGGGCGATCGAGCAGGGCGAGCTCGACGCGTGGCAGACGCCGTTCCGGGGCGCGGCCGACCTGGGCCTGTTCGGGGTGGCGGTCCCCGAGTCGCGCGGCGGCGCAGGCGGCCGCATCGACGATCTGTGCGCGATGCTCGACGAGGCGGCGTACGCGCTGGTGCCCGGGCCCGTTGCCACGACGGCGTTGGGCACGCTGCTGCTCGGCTCGCCCGGCGGGGGCTCCGCGGCGCTGGAGCAAGCCCTGGAGCAGTTGACGGCGGGCCATCGCAGCGCCGGTCTGGCCGTCGCTGCGGACCTGGTGTATCAGGCGTCGTCGCAACGTGTTTCCGGGGTGGTGCCGCTGGCCGTGGGGGTGAAGCCGGGGGAGTACCTGATCGCGTGCGCCGACGGCACGTGGCTGCTGATCGACACCGATCAGGACGGGGTGAGCGTCGAGCCGCTGTTGCCCACGGACTTCTCCCGTCCGATGGCGCGGGTGACACTGGACTCCGCCAGTGCGCCGGCGTTGACCGTGCCCGCCGACCGTGCCGAAGACCTCTGGGCCACGTTGGTGGCGGCCGAAGCCGCGGGCGTGGCGCGCTGGGCGCTGAACACGGCAACCGCCTACGCGAAGGTTCGCGAGCAGTTCGGCAAGCCGATCGGCAGTTTCCAGGCCGTCAAACACATTTGCGCCAACATGCTGTGCCGGTCCGAGCAGATCAGCGCCGCCGCAACGGACGCCGCGCGGGCCGCCGCGGACGGCGACGACCGGCAGCTGTCGATCGCGGCCGCGGTCGCGGCCGCGATCGGTATCGACGCCGCGGTGGCCAATGCCAGGGACTGCATTCAGGTGCTCGGCGGCATCGGCTTCACCTGGGACCACGACGCCCATCTCTACCTGCGGCGGGCCTACGCGATCCGGCAGCTCCTCGGCGGGGCGGCGCGCTGGCAGCGGCGGGCGCTTGAGCTGACCCTGCGCGGCGTGCGGCGTGAGTTGCACGTCGACGTCAGCATGGACGCGGACCAGCGCACCGAGATCGCCGCGACCGTCGCGAAGATCGCCGGGCTGCCGCACTCACAGCGGCAGGTCGCGCTGGCCGACGCGGGCCTGCAGGCCCCGCACTGGCCGCCACCGTACGGTCGCGGTGCGTCGCCGGCTCAGCAGCTGGTCATCGACCAGGAACTGGCCGCCGCGGGTGTGCAGCGGCCGGATCTGTCGATCGGCTGGTGGGCGGCGCCGACGATCCTGCAGCGCGGGACGCCGGAACAAATCGAGCGTTTCCTGCCGCCCACGTTGCGCGGCGAAATCCGGTGGTGCCAGCTCTTCAGCGAACCAGGCGCGGGCTCGGACCTCGCGTCGCTGCGGACCAAGGCGGTCAAGAAATCCGGCGGCTGGACCCTCACCGGGCAGAAGGTGTGGACCTCGGCTGCCCGGCAGGCCGACTGGGGCGTCTGCCTCGCCCGCACCGATCCGGCCGTCCCCAAGCACAAAGGCATCACATACTTCCTCGTCGACATGAAGTCGCCCGGAGTGGACATCCGGCCGCTGCGCGACATCACCGGAAAAGCGTTGTTCAACGAGGTGTTTCTCGATGACGTGTTCGTTCCCGATGAGCTCGTCGTCGGCGATCCCGGTGAGGGCTGGCGGTTGGCTCGCACCACGCTGGCCAACGAGCGGGTTGCGATGGCACACGGTGGCGCGCTCGGCTTCGAGATGGAAGCGCTGCTCGAGCTGGTCGCCGGCACCGGAGTCGACGTGGCGGAGCAGGCCCGCATCGGTGCGTTGGTCGCCGAGGCGCAGGCCGGCACGCTGCTCGACCAGAGGATCGCTCAAATCGCCGTCGGCGGAAACGATCCCGGCCCGCAGTCCAGCGTGCGAAAACTGCTCGGGGTGCGCTACCGCCAGGCGGTGGTCGAGGCGGTGATGGACCACAGCGCCGACGGCGGCGTCCTCGCGAACGAGGCCGTCAGCAACTTCCTGAATTACCGGTGTCTTTCGATCGCCGGGGGCACTGAGCAGATCCTGCTGACGCTGGCCGCCGAGCGGCTGCTGGGCCTGCCCCGGTCGTAACAGGTCGCCGCTATGAGAACGTCGTCTGCGCGCAGGTGCTCGGCGAGGTGATGTTCACTCCGCTGTAGACCACCTGGATCTGGGCGCAGACGATGTAGTCCGCGTTGAGCATCGGCAGGCCGGTCTGCCAGTCCGTGGGTTGGGTCTGACCGGTGACGCGGTACTTGTCCGGCGGGCCGCCGCCGAAATAGATCGTGGTGATCTCGCGCTTGCCCATTTCCTTGAACACCCGGGTGTTGGCGGCGACGACTTGCGTCTCGAGATTGTTCAGCTGGTTCGAGGACCGGATGGTCGTGGTCTGACGAGACCACAGGTCGTCGGGGAAGCCCTGGAGCCCGTCGGCACCGTTCCGGTCGGCCTGCGTGGTGAAGTAACACTGCTTGTCGGCCGTGACGCAGTTCGCGGTCACATGCATCTCCAGCGCAGTGCCGTCCGGGAGCGGGAAGGAGGTGTCGCCGTTGTTGCTGGCCGCCGCGGCCACGGCAGCCGGGGTCAGCAGACCCGCGAGCAGCATCGTCGCGGACACCGTGGCCACGCGCTTCATCGTTGCTCCCCCTCTGGAGCGGCCTGGCCGGCGACATCCGGCAGCGGTGCGCGACATGGTATCTGCGTCGCTACTCGTCGTAGGTCACTTCCACGGAATCCGACCGCGGCCGGGACTGGCAGCCCAGGATCAAACCCTCGTCGAGGTCCGACTGCTCCAGCACGTCGTTGACCTCCATCTCGACTTCGCCGCTGCGCTTCAGCACGGCGCAGGCCCCGCAGTGTCCCTCCCGGCAGGAGAACGGCGCGTCGAGGCCTTTTTCCAGCAACACGTCGAGCAGCTTCGCGTTGCGCGGCCAACTGATCTCGTACCTCTGGCCGTCGAGTTCGACGATCGCCGTGGCCGGCGGCTCGTCGCTGTCGTCCGCCTCGATGACGACGGCGGCGAACGGGTCGGAGTCCAGTGACCGGAACACCTCGATGTGCACCCGCTCCCTCGGCACGCCGATGCTGCCCAGCGCAGACTCCGCGGCCTCCATGAACGGTCCCGGTCCGCAGATGTACGCGTCGTGGCCCGCATACGGTGCCATCAGGCCGGCCAGCGCCGCGGCGGTCGGCAGGCCCTGCACGGATTCCAGCCAGTGCACGACGCTCAACCGGTCGGGATACTTGGCTGCCAGGTCACGCAGCGTCCCGCCGAAGATCACCGAGCCCTCGTCACGGTTGGCGTAGACCAGCACCACCTTGCCGCCGCCTTCGACCAGCGCCGACTTGCAGATCGACATCATCGGCGTGATGCCGCTGCCGGCGGCCACCAGCAAGAAATCCGCGTCGAGCGTCGGCGGCACGAAGGTGCCCGACGGGGCGAGTACCTGCAGCCTCATGCCGGGATGCGCGTGGTCGCACAGCCAATTCGACGCGTAGCCACCGTCGGTCCGCTTCACGGTGACGGTGAGCGCGTCGTCGCTGAACGGCGAGCTGCACAGCGAGTAGCAGCGCGCCACCGATCCGGTGCGGTCGCTCGGGATGCGCAGCGTCAGGAACTGGCCTGGCGCATACTTCAGTCGCTGGGGCGGGATGTCGGCGCCGTCGGGCACCTTGAAGACCAGCGAACGCGCGTCGTCCGTCTCGGCGACGACGTCGGCGAGCTGGAGCTCGAGCACATGGCTGCCGAGCGGCTCGTCGGTCACGACTCTCCTTCCGGGGATAACTAGAACAGGTTACAGAAATACACTTCCGCAGGTCTAGAGGCTGTAGGAATGCGCTGCTCGACTTAAATCGTAACGTGTTCTAATCTTGCGACTGAGTCCCCAACACCTCGAAAGGGATCCACGTGACGTCCATTCAACAGCGCGACGCCCAGTCTGTCTTAGCCGCGATCGACGAGCTTCTTCCGAAGCTGCGGCAGCGCGCCCAGGAGACCGAGGACCTGCGGCGGTTGCCGGACGCCACGGTCAGCGAGCTGCAGCAGGTCGGATTCTTCCGGCTGCTCCAGCCCGAGCAGTGGGGCGGACTCCAGTGCGAGCCCGCCCTGTTCTACGAGGCCGTGCGGCGGCTGGCCGGCGCCTGCGGCTCGACCGGCTGGGTGAGCTCGATCATCGGTGTGCACAACTGGCACCTCGCGCTGTTCGACCAGCAAGCCCAGGAGGAGGTCTGGGGCGAAGACACCGACGTCCGGATCTCCTCGTCGTACGCCCCGATGGGCGCGGGGACGGTGGTCGACGGTGGCTACCTGGTGAACGGTTCGTGGAACTGGTCGTCGGGTTGCGAGCACGCGACGTGGACGTTCGTCGGCGGCCCGGTGATCAAGGACGGCAGGCCGGTGGACTTCGGCAGCTTCCTGATCCCCCGGTCCGACTACGAGATCGATGACGTGTGGCACGTCGTCGGGTTGCGCGGCACCGGCAGCAACACGTTGATCGTCAAGGACGTGTTCGTGCCGCGGCACCGGTTCCTGTCCTACAAGTCGATGAACGACCGCACCGCGGGGGGCCTGCGGACCAACACCGCGCCGGTGTACAAGATGCCGTGGGGCACGGTGCACCCCACGACGATCACCGCTCCGATCGTCGGCATGGCGTACGGCGCCTACGACGCGCACGTCGAGCATCAGGGCAAGCGGGTGCGCGCCGCGTTTGCCGGGGAGAAGTCGAAGGACGATCCGTTCGCCAAGGTCCGCATCGCCGAGGCCGCCAGCGACATCGACGCGGCGTGGCGACAGCTGATCGGCAATGTCGCCGACGAGTACGCGCTGCTGTCCGCGGGCCAGGACATCCCGTTCGAGCTGCGGGCACGCGCCCGCCGCGACCAGGTCCGCGCCACCGGCCGAGCGATCGCGTCGATTGACCGGCTGTTCGAGGCGTCCGGCGCCACCGCGCTGGCTAACAGCGCACCCATTCAACGCTTCTGGCGCGACGCGCACGCCGGACGGGTGCACGCCGCCAACGATCCCGAGCGCGCGTACCTGATTTTCGGAAATAACGAGTTCGGGTTGCCTCCCGGCGACACCATGGTCTGATGACGGCTACCGATGAGCTGACGTTCGAGTCGACCTCGCGGTACGCGGAGGTTCGCAGCGGCGATGTGGCCGTGCGGCTGCACTACCACGAGGCTGGTGTCGGCAATGACCAGACGGTCGTGCTGCTGCACGGCGGCGGGCCCGGGGCGTCCAGCTGGTCGAACTTCTCGCGCAACATCGCGGTGCTGGCGCGGCGCTTCCACGTGTTGGCCGTCGACCAGCCCGGCTACGGCCTTTCCGACAAGCACACCGAGCACGAGCAGTACAACCGTTACAGCGCAACGGCTCTGAAGGGGCTCTTCGATCGGCTGGGGCTTGCGCGCACGGCGTTGGTCGGCAACTCGCTCGGCGGCGGCACCGCGGTGAGGTTCGCGCTGGACTATCCGGACCTGGCGGGCAGGCTGGTACTGATGGGTCCCGGCGGACTCGGCGTCAACCTGTTCGCGCCCGATCCGACCGAGGGCGTCAAGCTGCTGGGCAGATTCTCCGTCCAACCCACCCGGGAGAACCTGGAGAAATTCCTGCGGATCATGGTCTTCGATCAGAAGCTGATCACGCCCGGGCTCGTCGATGAGCGGTTCGCGTTGGCCAGCACGCCGGAGTCGCTGGCCGCGACGAGGGCGATGGGGAAGTCGTTCTCCGGCGCCGACTTCGAGCTCGGGATGATGTGGCGCGAGGCGTACAAGCTGCGGCAGCGGGTGCTTCTGATCTGGGGGCGCGAGGACAGGGTGAACCCACTTGACGGTGCGCTGGTGGCGCTGAAGACCATTCCGCGCGTGCAACTGCACGTGTTCGGTCAGTGCGGACACTGGGCCCAGTTGGAGAAGTTCGACGAGTTCAACCGGCTCACCATCGATTTCCTGGGAGGTGCGTGATGAGCATTCGGGCGCTGGGATACCTGCGCATCGAGGCCACCGACATGGCCGCCTGGCGTGAGTACGGGCTCAAGGTGCTCGGGATGGTCGAAGGCAGGGGCAGCACCGAGGGCGCGCTCTACCTGCGGATGGATGACTTTCCGGCTCGGCTGGTGATCGTGCCGGGAGAGCACGACCGGCTCACCGAGGCGGGTTGGGAATGCGCGAACGCCGAAGGCCTGCAAGAGATCCGCGACAGACTCGACGTCGAGGGCGTGCCGTACAAGGAGGCCACCCAGGCCGAGCTCGCCGACCGCAGGGTCGACGAGATGATCCGGTTCTCCGACCCGTCGGGAAACTGTCTCGAGGTCTTCCACGGTGCCGCGTTGGAGCACCGGCGGGTGGTGAGCCCGTACGGGCACACGTTCGTCACGGGCGAGCAGGGCCTGGGCCACGTGGTGCTGTGCACTCGCGACGACGCCGAGGCGCTGCACTTCTATCGCGACGTGCTCGGGTTCAAGCTGCGCGACTCGATGCGCCTGCCACCGCAATTGGTCGGCCGCCCGGCCGACGGCCCGCCGGCGTGGCTGCGGTTCTTCGGCTGTAACCCCCGCCACCACAGCCTGGCGTTCATGCCGGCGCCCACGCCCAGCGGAATCGTGCACCTGATGGTCGAGGTGGAAAACAGCGACGACGTCGGGCTCTGCCTTGACCGCGCACTGCGCCGCAAGGTGCCGATGTCGGCGACGCTGGGTCGCCACGTCAACGACCTGATGCTGTCGTTCTACATGAAGACCCCCGGCGGGTTCGACGTCGAATTCGGTTGCGAGGGGCGCCAAGTCGACGATCACGACTGGATCGCCCGGGAGAGCACGGCGGTGAGCCTGTGGGGGCACGACTTCACGGTCGGTGCGAAGAGTAGCTGAGATGGCGTCGGCGCCGATCGACCCGCGCACGTTTCGCAACGTGTTGGGCCAGTTCTGCACCGGGATCACGGTGATCACCACCATGCACGACGGCGTTCCGGTCGGATTCGCCTGCCAGTCGTTTGCGGCGCTGTCGCTTGAGCCGCCGCTGGTGCTGTTCTGCCCCACCAAGGTGTCCCGCTCGTGGCAGGCGATCGAGGCCAGCGGCCGGTTCTGCGTGAACATCCTGCATGAGAAGCAGGCGGACGTCTCGGCGCGATTCGGTTCCAAAGAACCGGACAAGTTCGCCGAGATCGATTGGACACCTTCGCCGTTGGGGTCGCCGATCATTTCGGGAACGCTGGCGCACATAGACTGCAACGTTTCTTCGGTGCACGACGGTGGCGATCATTACGTTGTGTTCGGGGCGGTCTCGTCGCTGTCGGAGGTGCCCAAGACCAAGCCGAGGCCGCTGCTGTTCTACCGCGGCGAGTACACCGGCATCGAACCGGACAAGAACACTCCGGCCCAGTGGCGCGACGACCTGGAGGCGTTCCTCACGACGACCACCCAGGACACCTGGCTTTAGAGCCGGCCGGTGACGTCGGAACCGAACGGTACCGGCCCGAAGCTGTACATTTCTTCGAAATCGGCATCGGCGAGCGCCGCCAGGTAGGCGACCGCGATCAGCGCGAAGATTGTGATCAGAAAGGGCTTGTCGATCCCTGCCCGGCACACCATCCTCATGCCCGTCGCCCCTGTCGGAAACGGCCGCGCCGGTCGCGGCGAGGGTTGCCATGCTAGGGCAGATCAGCGGTGGCGGCGTTCTCAGGAATCAACTGGGGTAGTCGAACCTGTGCCGCAGCGGGCCCTGCGCTAGCCGGGCGGGTTGTTGAGCCACGGCTCGATCCGCCGCAGCGCCTCCTCGACGTCCGGCGTGGGGCCGGCGAAGGAGAGCCGGACGAACGATCCGCCGTGCACGGTGTCGAAGTCGATGCCCGGCGCGATCGCCACGCCGGTGTCGGCCAGCAGCTTCGAGCAGAACGCCAGCGAGTCGGTCGTGAAATCCGACACGTCGGCGTAGACGTAGAACGCGCCGTCGGCCGGCGCCAGGCGGTCCAGCCCGATCGACCGCAGCCCGTCGAGCAGCAGTTTCCGGTTGACCGCGTAGTGCCGCACCCTGGCGTCGGCCTCGGCGATCGCCTCCGGGGTGAACGCCGCGACGGCGGCGGCTTGCGACAGCGCCGGCGGGCAGATCGTGAAGTTGCCGGTCAGACAATCCACGGCGCGCCGCAGCTCCTGCGGCACCAGGAGCCAGCCGAGCCGCCAGCCCGTCATCGCGTAGTACTTCGAAAAGCTGTTGACCACCACGGCGTTTCGTGATGTCTCCCAGGCGCAGCTGGTGGCCGGCGCGCCTTCGTACACCAGGCCGTGGTACACCTCGTCGCTGATCAGCCGTACGCCGCCCTCGGCGCACCAGGCGGCGATCGCGGCGAGTTCTTCGGGTCCGATGACCGTTCCGGTCGGGTTGGCCGGGCTCGCGACGATGACACCGGCCACCGCGGGATCAAGGTCGGCGAGCATCTGAGCGGTCGGCTGGAACCTGGTCTCGGGGCCGCACGGGATCTGGACGACCTCGCAGCCCAGCGCCGAGAGGATGTTGCGGTAGCACGGATAGCCCGGGCTGGCCAGCGCCACGCGGTCGCCGACGTCGAAGCACGCCAGAAACGCCAGCAGAAAGCCGCCCGACGAGCCGGTCGTGAGCACCACGTCGTCGGGTTCCACGGTCAGGCCGTGCCGATCCACGTAGTCGCGGGCGATCGCCGCGCGCAGCTCCGGGATGCCCAGCGCCACGGTGTAGCCCAGCCGATCGTCGTCGAGGGCGGCCGCCGCGGCCGCCCGCACCCGGGCGGGCGGTCCCGCGCTGGGCTGACCGGCCGACAGGTTGACCAGGTCGCCGTGCGTGCGCTGACGTTCGGCGGCCGCCAGCCACACGTCCATCACATAGAACGGCGGGACACCGGCCCGCAGGGCTACCTTCACGCCTCGTTATTCAACACTTCGGACTCGAGCCGACGCAGCTGGTCCCTGGCCGGCCCGAGCAGGTGTGCGCTGCCGTGCGCGCGTTTGAAGTAAAGCTGCATGTCGTGTTCCCAGGTGATCGCGATGCCGCCGTGCATCTGAATGCCTTCGGCCGCGACCGCGCAGAACGCGTCGGTGGCCGTGACGCGTGCCAGGGCCGCCGCGGTCGGCGTCGGGTCGGCGATCGCGTCGTCGACGACGGCCCGCGCCGCCGACACGGCCACATACAGGTCGGCCATCCGGTGCTTCAGCGCCTGGAAGCTGCCGATCGGCCTGCCGAACTGAACACGGCTCTTGGTGTAGTCGACGGTGAGCTCCAGGCACCGCTCGGCGGCGCCGATCTGCTCGGCGGCCACCAGGATCGCGGCGCAGTCGGCCAGGCCGGGATCGGCGCCGATCGGCGTGGTCTCCTGCGACCGCAGCCGCGCCAACCGGCGCGTCGGGTCCATCGTGTCGGCGCGCTGCGCGCTGAACTTGTCCCAGCGGCCGAGTTGGCCCTCCTCGACGCCCACCACGACGTCCGCGACGTCACCGCCGATCACGTAGTCGGCATCGAAGACCACTGTGCCGATCGCGGTCCCCTCGGCCAGCCGGGCCACCGTGTCGGCGTCGACGTCGTCGCAGGCCAGCAGCGCGAGCTCCGCCAGCGTCGTGCCGAGCAACGGCGTGGGCACAAGTCCGCGGCCCAGCTCCCTCAAAACCGTTGCCGCGTCGGCCAACTCGCCCCCGGCGCCGCCGAATTCCTCCGGCACCACCAGCGCGGCGGCGCCGACCTGCTCGCACAGCATCTTCCACAGCGACTCGTCGTAGCCGCGTTCAGATTCCATCGCCTCGCGCACCGCGGCCGGGCCGGCGTGCTTGTTGACCAGCGCCCGAACGGTCTCGGCCAGCAGTTCCCGCTCAGTGGTCATAGCGCCGCCAGCACCCTTCTGCGGTGCGCTGCGGGATCGCCCCACGCCGATCGCAAGGCCTGCACCCGCAGCAGCCACAACGACAGGTCGTATTCGGCGGTGAAGCCGATCGCGCCGTGGGCCTGCAGCGCCGAGCGGGCCGCCAGCAGGGCCGCGTCGGCGGCGGCCACTTTCGCCGCGCTCACGTCACGCGCGGTGTCCGCGGAGCCGTCGGCCAGCGACAGCGCCGCGCCGTAGAGCAGCGGGCGGGCCAGCTCGACTGCGATGTGCACGTCGGCCAGCTTGTGCTTGATCGCCTGGTAGGAGCCGATCGCACGGCCGAACTGCGTGCGCTGCTTGGCGTAGTCGACGGCGGCCGTCAGCAGCGCCTGACCCGCCCCGACCAGCTGCGCGGCGGTGGCCAGCGCGCCGAATTCGTAGGCCCGCGCCAGGTCGGCCGGCTCCGCGTCACCGCAGACGGTCACGTCGTACAGCGTCCGGCTGGGGTCCACCGACGCGTGCGGGGCTCCCGGCGTCGCGTCGGCGACGCCGCCGTCGCGAGCCAGCAGCGTGACTCCCGCGGCCCCGGAGTCGACGGCCCGCGGCATCGTCGGCGGCATGGCGACCGTGGCGATCAGCTCGCCGGCCGCGAGGGCTGCTAGGCGGTCGTCATCGGCCAGCAGGACCGGTGCGACAGCGACGGATTCGGCCACGGGTCCCGGCACGCACCATCGCCCGAGCCGCTCGAGTGCCACCACGAGGTCCACCGGGTGTGCGTCGAGGCCACCGAAGCGCTCCGGCACGGCCAGCGCTGTGACCCCGAGGTCGGCGAGCCTGGCCCACACCTTGCGGCCGGGCGACGTGTCGCCGTCGGCCCACGCCCGCACCGCGGTCGGCAGGTCCGCGGCGGCCATCGCCGCGTCGATGCTGGCGGCGAAGTCGCGCTGCTGTTCGTCCAGATCAAATTTCACAGTCGAATCTCACGTTCTGGTCTCCCTGGGCAGTCCCAGCAGCCGTTCGGCGATGATGTTGCGCTGAATCTCGTTGGTGCCGGCGTAAATCGGGCCACCCAGCGCGAACAGCAGGCCATCCACCCACGGGTCGGCGAGCTCGGCGTCGGGGCCCTGCAGGTCCAGCGCGGTCTGGTGCAGTGCGACATCGAGATCCGACCAGAACACCTTGGTGATCGACGATTCGGCGCCCAGCTCGCCCCCGTCCGCCAGCCTGGTGACGGTGCCGTAAGTGTGCAGCCGGTAGGACTGCGCCTTGATCCACGCGTCGGCGACCTGGTCCCCGAACGCGTTCTCGCCGGAGCCTTTCCACGTGCTTGCCAGGCGCTCGGCGGAGGCCAGGAACCGAGCCGGGCTGCGCAGCGACATCCCGCGCTCGTTGCTTGACGTGCTCATCGCGACCCGCCAGCCGTCGTTCACCTCGCCGATCACGTCGTGATCCGGCACGAACGCGTCGTCGAGGAATATCTCACCGAACCCGGTGTCCCCGCCGAGCTGGGCGATCGGACCAACGGTGACACCGGCTGCTTGCAGGTCGAACATGAAATACGTCAGGCCCCGGTGCCGCTCTGCGGTCGGGTCGGACCGGAACAGCCCGAATGCCTTGTCGCCGAACGGCGCACGCGAGCTCCAGATCTTGTGTCCGTTCAGCAGCCAGCCCCCGTCGGCCGGTGAGGCGGTCGATCGCAGCGATGCCAGGTCGCTGCCCGACTCCGGCTCCGACCACGCCTGCGCCCAGATCTCCTCGCCGCTGGCCATCCTCGGGAGCACACGGTCGCGTTGCTCCTCGGTTCCGTGCGCGAAAAGCGTCGGCGCCAGCAGCGACATCCCGTTGGCGCTGGCCCGCGCCGGTGCGCCGGCCCGGAAGTACTCCTCCTCGTAGACCACCCACTGCAGCAGCGTCGCGTCCCGGCCGCCGTACTTCCCGGGCCACGTGATCGCCGAGAGGCCGGCGTCATAAAGCGTGCGGTCCCACCGCCGGTGCTGGTCGAACCCTTCCGGGCTGTCGTAGGAGGCCGTCGGAAACGCGGATCTGCTGGCTGCGAGGAACTCGCGGACCTCGGCCTGCAGCGCGAGGGTGGCGTCGTCGAAAGTCAGATCCATTCAAGCCCTTTCCCGCAGCAGCGGTTTGACCACCTTGCCGCCCGGATTGCGGGGCAGCACATCGATGAACTCCACGGACCTCGGCGTCTTGAAGTTGGCCAGGTGCTCCCGCGCGTAGGCGACGACGGCCCGCTGGTCGAGCGTGGCGCCGCGGCGCGGCACGACGAACGCCTTGCCGACCTCGCCGAGACGCGCGTCCGGCACCCCGATCACCGCGACGTCGGCGACGCCGTCGAGGCGCATCAGCACCTGCTCGACCTCAGCCGGGTAGACGTTGAACCCGCCGCAGATGTACATGTCTTTGAGCCGGTCGGTGATGCGCAGGTTGCCGGCCCGGTCCACGGTTCCGACGTCCCCGGTGTGCAGCCACCCGTCGCCGTCGATCGCCTCGGCGGTGGCGTCGGGGTCGTCCAGGTAGCCCAGCATCACGTTCGGTCCCCGCAACAGCACCTCCCCGGCGCCGGTGTCATCCGGCGAGCCGATCCGCAGCTCGAAGTCCGCGATCGGCCGCCCGCAGGTGCTCGCGACGGTGACGGCGTCGTCCTCGGGCCGGCACATCGTGCCGAACCCGTTGGACTCGGTCAGCCCGTACGCGGTCAGCACGGTGTCGATGTCGAGCTCGGACAGCATCCGCTCGATCAGGACCACCGGAACGGTCGCGGCGCCGGTGACCGCGAACCGCAGCGAGCCGAGGTCGTAGACGTTCCTGTCGGGGTGGTCGAGCAGTGTCTGGTAGATGGTCGGCGGCCCGGGAAGCACCGTGATGCGGTGGTCCTGCACGGCTCGCAGCGCCCGTCCGGGGTCGAAGGTCAGCTGGGGGATCAGCGTCGCGCCGGTCTGCAGGCACGCCAGGATGCCGGCCTTGTATCCGAAGTTGTGGAAGAACGGGTTGATGCAGAGATACCGGTCGTCGCTGGTGATCTTGCCGCACGCGGCCCAAGCCGCCGACCCGGCCAGCGACTGCCGGTGAGCGCACAGCACGCCTTTGCTGCGGCCGGTGGTGCCCGACGTGAACAGGATGTCGCTGACGTCGTCGCCGGATACGGCCGCGGCGGCGGCCGCGACCACTTCCGCGCCGACCGGGGCGCCTTCGTCGATGAAACCGCACCAACTCAGCACCCGGATGCGCCCGATGTCGGCGGTCGGCTCGCCGGTGTCTTCGACAGGCACCCGCACGATGTGCCGCAGTTTCGGCAGCGCGTCGGCGGGCAGCTTCGCGACCCGGTCGGTGCCGAGGAACGTGCCCATCGCGACCAGCAGCGGGGCACCCGTGCGGGCCAGGATGTCGGTGGCCTCCTCGGCGGTGTATCGCGTGTTCAGAGGCACCACGGCGGCGCGGGCGTGATGACTGGCCAGGCAGGCGACGACCCAGTGCCAGGTGTTGGGTGACCAGATCGCGACCCGATCACCCGGCGCCACGCCGAGGGCGATCATCGCGGCGGCCGCGCGGTGCACGGCGGTCCGCAGCTCGGCATACGTGAACCGCCGGTCGGCGTCGATCAGCGCGTCGTGGTCGGGGAGTTGCTGTGCAATCCGGTCCAGCACCGCGGGCACGGTGCGCGGATCGCTCGACATTGACGCTCCTCTAACAAAGCAAGTGCTTGGTAGGTTAGCCTACAGGGATGAAAGAGGTCCAGGAGTTCAGGGCCGAGGTCCGCGACTGGCTCGCCGACAACCTGGCGGGCGAATTCGCGTCGCTGAAGGGATTGGGTGGTCCCGGCCGGGAGCACGAGGCCTTCGAGGAGCGGCGGGCGTGGAACCGGCATCTGGCGGCCGCCGGCTTGACGTGCCTGGGCTGGCCCGAGGAGCACGGCGGCCGCGGCCTGTCCGTCGCGCACCGGGTGGCGTTCTACGAGGAGTACGCGCTGGCCGACGCCCCGGCGAAGGTGAACCACTTCGGCGAGGAGCTGCTGGGTCCCACGCTGATCGCGTTCGGCACGCCCGAGCAGCAGAGGCGGTTCCTCCCGGGCATCCGCGACGTCACGGAGCTGTGGTGCCAGGGCTACTCCGAGCCGGGTGCGGGCAGTGATCTGGCGAACGTATCGACGACCGCGGTGCTCGACGGTGACCAGTGGGTGATCAACGGGCAGAAGGTGTGGACGTCGCTGGCCCACCACGCGCAGTGGTGCTTCGTCGTGGCCCGCACCGAGAAGGGTTCCAAACGCCACGCCGGGCTGTCGTATCTCTTGGTGCCAACCGACCAGCCGGGTGTTCGGATCCGGCCGATCGTGCAGCTCACCGGCGACTCGGAGTTCAACGAGGTCTTCTTCGACGACGCCCGCACCGACGCCGACCTGGTGGTGGGCCGGCCCGGAGACGGCTGGCGTGTCGCGATGGGAACGCTGACCTTCGAACGCGGGGTCTCCACGCTCGGTCAGCAGATCGTCTACGCGCGTGAGCTTTCCGGCGTGGCGCAGCTTGCCGGACACAACGGCGCGGCCGATGACCCGCTGATCCGCGAGCGGCTGGCTCGCGCCTGGGTCGGGCTGCGCGCGATGCGGTCCTACGCGCTTGCCACGATGGATGTCGAGCAGCCCGGCCAGGACAACGTGTCGAAATTGCTGTGGGCCAATTGGCATCGGGACCTGGGCGAATTGGCGATGGACATCGAGGGGATGGCCGGGCTGGTGGCCGACGACGGCGATCTCGACGAATGGCAGCGGCTGTTCCTGTTCTCCCGTGCGGACACGATCTACGGCGGCTCCAACGAGATTCAGCGCAACATCATCGCCGAGCGGGTGCTCGGCCTGCCCAGGGAGGTGAAGGGAGGGTGATGAGCCCGACGTTGGCGGTTGCACCCAGGGAGGTTGAGGGACATGGCCTTCTGAACGGCAAGGTCGTCGTGGTCACGGCGGCGGCCGGAACCGGTATCGGGTCTGCGACCGCCCGTCGTGCTTTGCTCGAAGGTGCCGACGTGGTGGTGTCGGACTACCACGAACGCCGGCTCGGCGAGACCCGCGACGAGCTGGCCGGGCTCGGGCTGGGACGGGTGGAAAGCGTTGTCTGCGATGTGACGTCCACTGCTCAGGTGGACGCCCTGATCGCCTCCACCACGGCGCGGATGGGCCGGCTCGATGTGCTGGTCAACAACGCCGGCCTGGGCGGCGAGACGCCGGTCGCCGACATGACCGACGAGCAGTGGGACCGAGTGCTCGACGTGACGCTGAACTCGGCGTTCCGGGCCACCCGTGCGGCGCTGCGCTACTTCCGCGACGCGGGCCACGGCGGCGTGATCGTCAACAACGCCAGCGTTCTCGGCTGGCGGGCGCAGCACGGGCAGTCTCACTACGCGGCGGCGAAGGCCGGGGTGATGGCGCTGACACGATGCTCGGCGGTCGAGGCGGTCGGGTACGGCGTGCGGATCAACGCCGTCGCGCCCAGCATCGCCAGGCACAAGTTCCTCGACAAGGTGACGTCGGCTGAGCTGCTCGACCGGCTCACTGCCGCCGAGGTGTACGGGCGGGCCGCCGAGCCGTGGGAGGTGGCCGCGACGATCGCGTTCCTGGCCAGCGACTACTCGAGTTACCTGACCGGCGAAGTTGTTTCGGTGTCGAGCCAGCACCCATGACCAGCCGGCCCGTCAGCCAGCCGGCGAGCAGAAGGGACGAGCTCCTCGAGCTCGCGGCCACGATGTTCGCCGAGCGCGGGTTGCGCGCGACCACCGTGCGCGACATCGCGGACTCGGCGGGCATCCTGTCGGGCAGCCTTTATCACCACTTCGCGTCCAAGGAGGAGATGGTCGACGAGGTGTTGCGCGGCTTCCTCGACTGGTTGTTCGTGCGCTACCAGCACATCGTCGACACCGAGCCGAACCCGCTGGAGCGGTTCAAGGGGCTGTTCATGGCGTCGTTCGATGCGATCGAGCATCGCCACGCGCAGGTCGTCATCTACCAGGACGAGGCCAAGCGGCTGTCCTCGCACCCCCGGTTCTCCTATGTCGACGAGATGAACAAGCGGCAGCGCCAGATGTGGGTCGACGTGCTGCAGCACGGAATCGGGGAGGGCTATTTCCGCCCCGACCTCGACGTGGATCTGGTGTATCGGTTCATCCGCGACACCACCTGGGTTTCGGTGCGCTGGTATCAGCCCGGCGGCCCGCTGACGGCCGAACAGGTCGGTCGTCAATACTTGTCAATCGTTCTCGGCGGAATCACCGCCGAGCAAGCAATCTAAGGAGTTCGACATGCCCGAGGCGTACATCATCGACGCCGTCCGTACCGCCGTCGGCAGGCGCAACGGCGCGCTGGCCGGAGTGCACCCGATAGACCTTGGCGTGCAAGCGTTTCGGGGGCTGTTCGAGCGTGTCGACGTCGATCCTGGGGCGGTCGACGACGTGATCGTCGGCTGCGTCGACGCGATCGGCGGGCAGGCCGGCAACATCGGCCGTAATGCCTGGCTGGCCGCGGGCTACCCCGAAGAGGTGCCGGGCGTGACGGTCGACCGCCAGTGCGGATCCAGCCAGCAGGCCATTTCGTTCGGCGCGCAGGCGATCCTGTCGGGCACCGCGGACGTGATCCTGGCCGGTGGCATGCAGAACATGAGCCAGATCCCGATCGCGTCGGCGATGGTGGTCGGCCGGCAATTCGGGTTCAGTTCGCCGACAGGCGAATCCGAGAACTGGCGGCACCGCTACGGCGACGAGGAGATCTCGCAGTTCCGCGGCGCCGAGCTGATCGCGGAGCGCTGGAACCTGTCGCGCGAGGAGATGGAGGAGTATGCGCTCGCCAGCCATGAGCGTGCGCTGGCGGCGATCCGGGCGGGCCGTTTCGACAACGAGATCATCGGGGTCAACGGCTTCGGTGTGGACGAGGGTCCGCGGCAGACGTCGCTGGAGAAGATGGCGGGGCTGCCGACCCTGACCGAGGGCGGCCGCCTCACCGCCGCGCTGGCCAGCCAGATCTCGGACGGTGCAAGCGCTGTGCTGTTGGCGTCGGAGCAGGCGGTCAAGGACCACATGCTGACCCCGCGGGCCCGCATCCACCACGTCAGCGCGCGCGGCGCCGACCCGGTCTACATGCTCACCGGCCCGATCCCGGCCACGCGCTTTGCACTGGAGAAGACCGGCCTGTCGATCGACGACATCGACGTCGTGGAGATCAACGAGGCCTTCGCCCCGGTTGTCATGGCCTGGCTCAAGGACATCAAGGCCGACCCCGAGAAGGTCAACCCGAACGGCGGCGCGATCGCGCTCGGGCATCCGCTCGGGGCCACCGGGGCCAAGCTGTTCGCGACGATGCTCAACGAGCTCGAGCGCGTCGGCGGCCGCTACGGCCTGCAGACGATGTGCGAGGGCGGCGGCACCGCCAACGTCACGATCATCGAGCGCCTCTAGCGCGAGATTGAACTCACCGACGCCCCGCCGGCGCGTCCCGCCGCTGAGTTCAGTGTCGCGCGCCCACCGCGCCCAACCCGCGCCCACCGCGCCCAACCCGCGCCCCCACCGGCGCCCCCACCGCGCGCCCACCGCGCCCAACCCGCGCCCCCACCGCGCCCAACCCGCGCCCCCACCGGCGCCCCCACCCGCGCCCAACCCGCGTCAAATCGTGAGCTGTCGGTCGTCCCCGGCACCATCCACGCATGGACGAACTCCCCTGGCCGTTCCTTGGCTCCGAGGTGCTGGCCGCCGAAACCATCCCCGCGCGGACGTTGCGGCGCCACTATCAGCGGGTATACCCCGACGTCTACATTCCGCGCGGAGCCGAACTTACCGCGAGCCAACGCGCGCAAGCCGCCTGGCTGTGGTCGCGGCGCCGGGCCGTCGTTGCGGGACACTCCGCGGCCGCGCTGCTGGGCGCCAAGTGGACCGACGCGGCCGCGCCGGCCGAACTCGTTTATGCACACGGGCGTCCGCCGCCGCTGGTCGTAACGCACGACGACACGCTGCTGCCCGGTGAGACCGTCGAGCTGGGCGGCGTGGCGGTGACGACCCCGGCTCGCACAGCGTTCGACATCGGGCGGCGAACACCACGGGCAGCGGCCATCCAGCGCCTGGACGCCTTGGCGCATGCCACCGACATGAAGAGCGTGGATGTCGACGCCGTCATCGCACGGCACAAAGGTGCCCGGGGCCTACGCCGGCTTCGCGAGGTCCTGCCGCTCGTCGACGGCGGGGCCGAGTCGCCACCGGAGACCCGCACGCGACTGGCACTGGTCGACGCGGGCCTGCCCAGGCCGCAGACGCAGATCAGGGTGTTCGACGAATACGGGGAGTTCGTCGCGCGCATCGACGTGGGCTGGGAGCGGTGGCGTGTCGGGGTCGAGTACGACGGCGCCCAGCATTGGACCGATTCGCGACAACGCGCCGGCGACATCGACCGGCTGGCAGCACTGGAATCATTGGGCTGGGTCGTGATCCGGGTCAGCGGGGAATTGCTCACCCACCGCCGCGGCACCCTCGTCGCCCGGGTCGGCGCGGCTCTGCGCGCGGCCGGGTGGACCGGCTAACCGCCAAAGAAACGCCGAACCAAAGAAACGCCGAACCAGAGAACGCCGACCCCCAAAGAACGCCGGGAAACACCGCCGCGAACTACACCGCCCGCACCAGCGCCAGGCTGCCGAACGCCAGCAGCCAGCTCGCGAAGCTGCCCACCAGGAAGTACTCCGTCACGTCATCGATGCCGATGTTGCCGTTCACGCGGGCCTTCGCAGCGTTGATCTCCGGGAACCGGATGATGCTCTTGGCCGCGACCACCGCGGTGGCCGCGGCCAACTGGCCACCCAGGCCGAGGCCGAGGATCAGCAGCCGCTCCATCGGTCCGAGCAGGCGGCCGCCCTTCAGCCGGTCCGACGGCTGCGGTTGCCCCTCGGGCTTGACCGCGCCGACCGACCCGAGCACCAGCCGGACCAGCTGGTTGCCCGTGACCAGTTGCAGCGCCACGACGCCCACCACCATGAGCAGCTTCGTCGCATCGACGTGGTGGAGGGGCAGGGCCGTCCAGCGGCACCACCGGCCGACGAGCCCCCCGGCGTGCGATCCCCAGCCGGACGACACGATCAGGACCGCGACGGCGGCGGCGAACACCACCAGCGGCGCGGCCTCCTGCTCTCCGCTGCGCTCGCTGCGGATGGACAGCCACTCCCACCCGACAACGGCCGCCGCGGCGATCATCAGCAGCACGATGTCGCCGCGATGCCAGAGCGCGGACAGCGCCGCGATGACCACGACGATGACCGGCCCGAGACCCAGCGCAAGCCGGCGGGGCCGGAACATCCGCCGGCACCCGTCGGCGATGCCCATCGCGATCAACATGACCGCGACCGCGCTCACCGGATGCTCCGCAAGTAGCGCGAGGCCAGCACGATGAGGTCCAGGCCGTCGCCGCCCGCGCGCTGTGACACCGCCGAGGCGCTGATGCCCTCGGCCTCGGCAAGTTCCTTCTTGGGTTCGCCCTTCATCAGACCTTTCAAAATCCGCAGCGATCGATCATCGAGCGATCCAAGCAGATGGTCCCGACACAACAGCGCCGCGTTGATCGCGTCGACGTCCGCACGCGCACCAGCGTCGGCCCGGAATGTCGTCCGCACGAGCCCCAGCCCCGGCTGGCGCTGCCTCGACGCGGTCTCCTCGATCGCCTCCCGCGCGGCCCACCAACCGGGGCCGTCCTGTATGCCCGCGTACGCGTCCAGCACGGTGACCTCGCCCCAGCCGAGGCCGAAGCGCACCTCGATCGCCGGCGCGACCGCGAGCGTCAACGTCAGCGCCGCGTCGATCGCGGCGCCGACGGTGGGATAACTGCCCTGAAACTCGTCGCCCACCGTGAACCCGGGCGCATCGATCGCGGCGTCGGCCACGACGAGCAACGCGTCGTTGAGTGTGCGATGAAGCTCTCGTCGATCGGTGTAGCGCCGCGACCCGACGACATCGCCGATGAGGGTCGCCCGCGCCTCCGATGAAGCCTCCCACTTCACTTCACTCATATGAAGATTTTAGCTTAATTCCCAAACAATTAAGCCATGAACTTCACTCCACGAGCGCAGACGCGGCCTGCAGGTGCTTGATCGCGTCGCCGACGATCGACTCGATCAGCTCCACGCAGGACGGCAGATCGGAGATGATGCCCGCCACCTGGCCCGACGCCATCACGCCCGCCTCGGTGTTCCCGTCGACCATGCTGGCGCGCAACAGCATCGGTGTGTTGGCGGCCATCAGCACCTGCGACCAGGTCAGGTCCTTGCCGTGGCGCATCGCGAGCCCGTCGCGCACCATCGTCCGCCAGCTCATCCCCGACAGCTTCTTGAACTTCGCCGCATTGCGCACCGCGGCCGAGAAACCCTTCGCCCGCGACCCGCTCTCCAGCCGTTCCACCAGCGCGGTCCGCAACACCCGGTGGGGCATGCCGTCGACGCGGGTCGTGACGACCGTGCCGTCCAGGGCGGCGTCCAGATAGCGCTGCTTGATCACATCGGGCACGGTCGAATCCGACGTCAGCAGGAACCGTGTGCCCATCGCGACACCGGTGGCGCCGTAGCACAACGCGGCGGCCAGACCGCGTCCGTCGAAGAAGCCGCCGGCGGCCACCACCGGGATGTCCACCGCGTCGAGCACCGACGGCAGCAGCAGCGTGGTCGCGACGGGCCCGGTGTGGCCGCCGCCCTCGCCGCCCTGCACGATCACCGCGTCGGCGCCCCAGCCGGCCACCTTGCGCGCGTGCTTGGCCGCCCCGACTGACGGAATGACGACCACCCCGGCTTCTTTCAGCCGGGCGATCAGCTCGGCCTTGGGCGCCAACGCGAACGACGCCACCCGGACGCCCTCGCGGATCAGCAACCCGACGCGCTCTCCCGCGTCGGTCGCGTCGGCGCGGATGTTGACGCCGAACGGCTTGTCGGTCGCGGCCTTGACCTTGGTGATCGCCGTCGCGAGCTCCTCCAGGGTCATCGTCGCCGACGCCAGGATGCCGAGGCCGCCGGCGTTCGCGGTGCCCGACACCAGCCGAGCGCCGGCCACCCAACCCATCCCGGTCTGCACGACCGGGTGCTCGATGCCGACCAGCTCGGTCAGAGGTGTGCGCAACCTCATGCCCGTACTTCCTTGTCCCGCAGACCCTTCGGGTCGATGACGTCGCGAATCAGCCGAAGCTCCTCCGGTGTGGCCGGCCGCGTCGGCCCGGCCTCCGACAGTCCGTACACCTCGAACGACGTCGCCTCCCGGACATCGTCCGGGCTGACGCCGGGGTGAAGAGACACCGCCCGCATCTGGTGGGCCGGTCCGCCGAAGTCGAACACGCCGAGATTGGTGACCACGCCGCGCACGTCGACGAACCGGAACGCCGGGTTGTCGCCGTCCACCTTGTCGTAGCCGATGCCGGAAACGACGTCGACGGCGTCGCAGAACACCCGCCTGGAGTGATTGCCCACCCAGTAGCTGGTGGCGTGATTGACCGTGTTGCCGGGGGCGCCGCGCACGCCGAACATCTGCCGTGT
>NZ_DATFYW010000165.1:0-12441 GCF_035314905.1 Mycobacterium sp. | reverse complement strand
GCCGGTGGACACCAGGTCGAGGTACTGCTCACCGATCGCCGACACCGAATGCACGTTGGCCGACGCGTCGATCGGGATCTTGAACCGGTCGTCGATGCTCATCGTGGCCCGCGCACCACGCTCGGTGGGCTCGACGTCGGTGACCTTGCCGATCTTGGTACCCCCATAGGTCACGTTTGAGGTCTTGTACAACCCGCCCGACGCGGGCAGTTCGGCATAAAGCGTGTACTGGCCGATGCCGACCAGGCGGGGCACTTGAAGGTAGTACCAGCCCAACGCGACCAGGGCGATCACCGTCAGGAACGCGAACATCACGAGCTGGATGCGGATGAACCGGGTCAGCATGTGTCACGGACCCCTTTCCACCAGCGGTCCGCCGGGTGCGTCGTGCGGGTTCGGGGTGAATCGCACGTCCGGAATCATCGTGTTCGGGTCGCGGCCCCACGACTGCTCGAGCGCACGTAGCAGCCCCGAGACGCCGGTCCCGGACAACTCCGCGTTGTCGATCGCGCTGAGCGTCAGGTCAACCGTAAGCGACACGTTGATGTAGTCGCCCCGAATCACTTTGGGCACGTTGTCGATGGCGTACGGATTGGTCAAGAGAAACCTCAGCGCGCCGGGCAGATACGGCGACGCCTTGGCCAACTCCGGAAGCGGCCGCTGCAGCAGGTCCAGGTTCGTGTGCAGGTTGTCACTCGCCGGGGCCAGCGCATCGTTGGCCGCCTTGCCGATCCGGCCCAGCGCCACCACCGCGTTCGCGAACAGGTCACGGGTGTCGGCGAAATGCTTGATCAGCGGCGGGACATCGGTGAGCACCCGGTCCAGCGTGTTGTTGCGGGCGGCCACGATGTTCAGCAGCCGGTTCGTGGAATCGATGGCTCGGGTCAGGTCGTCACGCTGCTGGTTCAACTGGTCGGTGAACGTGTCCAGCCGGTTGAGGAACTCACGGATCTGGTCGGCGCGCCCGTCCAGGATGTTGTTGATCTCGTTCTGGATCACCTCGAGGTTCGGGATGCCGCCGCCGTTGAGGATGAACGCGACGCTGGCCAATACGCGTTCGGTCGTCGGGAATGCCGATGCGTTCTTCAACGGGATTGTGTCGCCGCTCTTCAGCGGCTGCGGCGACGGATTCGGCGGCACCGCCAGTTCCACATGTTGCGAGCCCAAAACACTGGTCTGGCCGATCTTGGCCGTCGCATTCGCCGGCAGCTTCACCTTCGGGTCGACGTCCAGCGTCAGCGTCGCGACCCAGTTCTTCAGCTCGATCGCCCGTACGGTGCCCACGAAGACGTCGGCCACCCGCACCCGGCTGTTGACATTGAGGGCCAACGTGTCCGGCATTTGCACGTAGATCGTCATGTGATTGGGACCCGAACCCGGGCCGCCCGGCAGCGGCACGTTCGCGATCCCGCGCCACGACCCGCACGACGTCAGGACGACCGCAGCCGCAAGCAATGCGACGCCACGGCGCCCGACCCGCCCGAACGGAATCCGCTTGAGGGCGATCATCCCTAGCCACCCCCTGACTCAGCGGGGAAGCCGCCCGGTGGCGGAGGCCCTGCCGGCGCCGGCGCTTCGGCCGGTCTGGCCACCGGTGCGGGTGTCGGCGCGACCGGTCCCGGAACCACGCCGGGTGCCGGGACCGGCGGCGGCGCGGGTTGCACGTACCACGGCGGCGGCAGCGGGGTGTTCTCGCTGTATGCGTTCGGCGGGCCGGGCAGCGGCTCGGGCCCGAAGTGCGGCGGTGCCTCCGGCGGCACGATGTCCGGGCCGCCGATCAACTCGGCCAGCGAATCGGGGGTCAGCATGTTGGCGGTCAACGGCTGCACGCCGACGCCTTGCATGCCCGGCGCGACGATCCAGCCCGGCTCGTGGTTACCGTACGACCACAGCGTGTCGCGCGACCAGATGCCCGGCACCGTGGTGTCCTTGTAGCCCGGTGGCGGCTGCAGCCTGGGCTCCGAGTACGAGATCTGCTTGGGCAGTGTGCTGCCGGTGTTGACCGTGTTCAGGCCGAACGGCAGGTAGTTGAACTTGATCGCGTCCAGGATCGGCGCCAGGTACTGTGCGCACAGTTCAGCCGATTCCTGGTAGCCGAGGCGGCTGCCGGCCTGGATCGCGCTGCAGATGAACTGCATCGGGTTGGCGAAGCTGATCACCGGCAGGCCGACGATGCCGCCGACCACCGGCGAGGTGATATTTTGGAGGTTTGCGGCGAGGTTCGGGTAGACGTGTAGGTAGGTCTCCAAACCGTTCCGGGGCTCCGGCTGCAGGATCGCGTTGGTCACGTCGGCGAGGTTGTTGACGTCCTGCGACAGGACACCACCGTTCTGGTCGATGAACTTTCGCGTGGTCGCCAGCAGGCTGTTGACGTCGCGCAGCGTGTCGGCCACCTCGTGGTCGTTCTGCGTGAACTTGTTGGTGAAGCTGGCCAGATCGTTGTTGAGCGCGACGAACTGCTGGTCGCTCTTGGACAGTGCGTTGACGAACAAAGCCAGGCTGCGCACCACCGAGAAGAAGTCGCCGCGGCCCGAATTCAGCGTGTCCAGCGCCTCGGACAGGCTGTTCAGTGTCTGGTTGATCTGCTGACCCTTGCCGGCCAGGCCATTCGAGAACGATTCGATCACGTCGCCGAACGGGCCCTTTGGCTGTTCGGGTGTGGGTCCCAGCTGGGTCAGGATCCGGTTGATCGAGTTGCGCAGCTGGTCCCACTCCACCGGCACCTGGGTGCGGTCGATCGGGATCACGGCGTTGTCGCCCATCACCGGCCCACCGGTGTAGGGCGGGGACAGCTGGACGATGCGCGACGCCACCAGGCTGGGGTTCAGGATGGACGCGGTGGCGTCGGCCGGGACCTTGTACTCGTTCGCGTAATGGAACGTCACCCTCATCTTGTCGCCTGCCGGCTCGATCTTGTCGATGGAGCCGACCTTGACGCCCATGATCTCGACCGTGTCGCCCGGGTACAGGGCAAGGGCCTCGGGGAAATACGCGACGACGGTGTTGGTGGTCAGCTTCTTGTAGAGCTGCCACCCCACGATGCCGGCGATGACGGCCAACGCCACCACCACCGAACCGATGATCACGGCCGCACGGGAAACGTTGGACAGCGTGAGGTTTCGCGGATTGAAGATCGTCGACATCGGCTACCCCTGGCTGTTCGGCGGCAGGAAGGGTGGGTTGCCTGGAAGCGGTGGACTCCCGGCCGGCGGCAGTTCCGGACCGGGTCCGGAAGGCGGCGGCGGTCCCGTCAGGTCTGGCGGGGCCACCACCGGTGGCGGCAGCGGACCCGCGACCGGACCGACCGGCTCGGTGCGCGCCCCCGGCGGCGCGGGCGCCAGCGGCACCGGGGTGCCGGGCACCAGCGGCGGCGTCTCTCCCGGCAGCCCCGCGATCGGCATGCCCGGCGTCGCCGGCAACCCGTTCGGGTTCGGCGGCGACGCCGCCACGTCCGGCTGCGGATAGTTGGGCCCGTATGGGTTGTTGCCGTACGGGCCGACATTCAGCCCCGCGCACGGCAGCGGATTGCCCGGGGTCGGCAAGCCGTCCGGGGGCGGTGTGTACGAGCACGGCGAGCCCGGCGGCACCGCGGGGCCGGGATGATCCGGGGTGCCTTCCAGCGGTGCGGGCGCCGGCGGCGGCGCACCGTTGGGCAACCGGGTGCCGTTCGGGTCGGGGAATTGGGACGCCGGCAGGCCCGCGTTGCGCCAGAACTGCTCCGGGTCGATTCCGCGCTTCTTGAACGCGGAATCGACGAACGGCTGCAGGATCCAGTACGGCAGCAGGTTGACCAGCATCACCTTGAAGTAGGGTCCCGACGAGATAGCCTCGCCCAGCGACACCGAGAATTTGCTCACCGCGGTTAGCACGTCCATCAAGTCGTACTTTTTCTTGGCCAGCAGGGCGCTGAGGATTTTCAGCTGTTCCAGCACATGATTGAGGTTCGGGTTGTCGTTGATGAAACCCTGCACCTGCGCGGCGAATGCGTCGATGCGCTGCAGCAGGTAGGTGATCGCCTGACCCCGTTCGTTGATCGCCGCCAGCAGCGTCTGCGCGTTGACCAGCAGCCGGTCGATCTGCTCGCTGCGGTTACCGAGAACGCCCGCGATCTTGTTGGCGTTGGCCAGCAGTTGCCTGATCTGGTCGTCGCGCTTGCCGATGGTGTCGGAGAATCGCTGAACACCCTGCAGCGCGGCGCTCAGGTGCGGATAGGTCTGATCGACCGTCTCCGACAACACATTCAGCGACTTCTTGATGGTGTCGATGTCCCAGCCTGACGCCGCCTTGGTGAGGTCGAAGAATGCGTCGTAGATCTGATACGGCGTGGTGGTCTGGCCCAGCGGCAGCACACCGTTCGCGCGCAGCGGCTGCGAACCACGCGGCTCGATCTGAATATCCCTGCGGCCCAAGATCGTATCCGTGCGGATGTCCGCCGTGCTCTCCGTGCCGATCTGCATGCCGCCGAGGGAGAACCCGACCACGATGTGATCACCTTGGATCACCAGCGACCGCACCGCCCCGGTGTCGACACCGGCGATGCGGACCTTGTCACCGCTGCGGATGCCGGCGGCGTCTTTGAATTGCGCGTAGTAGTTCGGCGTCGCGGACAGCATCGGCACGCTGGCGAAGCTCTGCCCCACGCCGATGACCAGCAACAGGACGACGATGCCCATCAACCCGTTTCGAACCCGGTCCGAACCCTGCAGCGTTCTCATTGCGGCGTGCACCTGCCCGACGGCTGCGACCAGACCTTCACCGTGCGGACCGGGCCGCCGGGCTGGAGGCCGTTGAGCTTGAGCGTGACGTCGCAGGCGTAGAAGTTGAAGAAGTCGCCGTAGACGCCGGTGCGCCCGATGAGTTTCACCGCCGTTGGCAATTTCGTCAGCAGGTCATCGAGCTGAGTTTGCTGGTCGACCAGCGGCTGCTGGATTGACTCGAGGTGGCCCACGGTGCTCTTCAACAGCGGCCGGTTGTCCGCGAGCAGGTCACCGACCGTGCCGGCGGCGTTGCTGATGTTGGCGAGCGAGTCCGCGATCGGATCGGCCCGGTTCTTCAGCCCGCTGATCAACACCTCGAAGTTGTTGACGGTGTCGTCGAACTGCTTCTGGTGCCGGACGGTGGTGTCCAGCACCGTGTTGAGGTTCTTGATCACCTCGCCGATGGCCTGGTCACGGTCGGCCAACGTGGAGGTCAGCTGCGCGGTCTGGTCGAGGATGTCGCTGATGGTGCCGCCCTGGCCCTGGAACACCGTGATGATGCCCTGGGCGATGCTGTTCACCTTCGCCGGGTCGAGCGCACGGAACAGCGGCCGGAACCCGCCGACCAACGCGTCCAGGTCGAGCGCCGGCTGCGTGCGCTCGATCGGGATGACTCCACCGGCAGGCAGCACCCGGTCGTCGTCGCCGCGATTGAGCTCCACATAGCGGTCGCCGATCAGGTTCAGGTAGCGGATCGACGCCGTCGTTCCCTGATACAGCTGCAGGTTGCGTTGCACGTTGAAGTCGACGCGGACCCGCCGCCCGCCGTCGAGCAGCTTCACATTGGAGACCTTTCCGACCTCCACACCGTTCGCGCGGACGAACTGCCCGTTGCGCAGGCCGCTGACATTGCTGAAGATCGCCGAGTACCCCGTGGTGCGGTCGAACCGCATCTGGCCGAACACCACGATAATGATCGCGGTGAACAGCAGCAGCACGAACGCGAACGCGCCGAGTTTGATCGCGGTACCCGTGATTTTCATGGGTTGATCGTGTTCTCCCCGACCTGACGTCCCCAGACATAATCGATGGCGAGCGGTTGGCCCAGCCCGAAGTGGTTGTAGGGCGCGATCGAGGCGCCGGTGTCCGTCACCAGGTACGGCGCCGGCCACAGATCCCTGGTGATCGGCTGCCAGCAACCCGGCGCCCCCTCCGGGCCGCCCCGGGCATTGACCCGCGGCAGGTTGTCGGGATACACGTACGGGTTGCCCGTGCCGACAACCTCCGACTCGGTTCGAAGCGAATAGCCGTTACCGCCCAGCGCGTCCGCGACCTTGGGTGCGACGTCGTGGTTGTTGCGGATGGTGCAGAAGATCGCGGGGCTGTAGGTGTTGAGCAGTTGGCTGGTCGGGATGAGGTCCCGGGCGCCGGCCACCAGGTACGGGCCGCTGCGACCGAACACATCGGCGCCGGTGTTGCCGAACCCGATGGAGGCCATCAGCGCCGCATCCAGGTTGCCCTGCTGCTGATTCAGCGTGCGCGCGGTGGTGACCGCGTTGTTGAGGAAATCGAACAGATCCGGGGCGGCGTTGGCATACACATCGGCCAGATCGGCCAGCCGCTGGGTGTCATAGCGGATCTGGGGCATCCGCGGGTTCAGATCCGCCAAGATGGCGTTGCCGTGCTCGATCGACTGCCCGAACCGCGCGCCCAACCCGTCCAACGCCTGCGCGGTGGCGGTCAAGGTGGTGTTGAGCTTGACCGGATCCACCTTCTCGGCCACCGACACGATCGTCTCGAACAGCGTGTTGATCTCGGTGGTCACATGGCTCACGTCGATCACGTCTTGGCTGGTGATGCGCTGCGGGACCGGGTTTTTCGGCGTGGTGAACGACACATACTTGTTGCCGAATACCGTGGTGGCCTTGATGTTGGCGTCCACATTGGCCGGGATCAACGGGATGTAGCGCGGATTGACATCCAGCGTCAGCTTGGCCTTGGGCTGCCCCCCGACGTCGACCTGGTTGATCGTGGCGACGCGACCGATCGGCACCCCGTTGTAGGTGACCTTCGACCCCGGATCCATCACCAGGCCCGCGCGGTCGGACATCATGGTCAGCACCGTTTTCGGCGTGAAATGCCCGCGGAACTGGAGTCCCACCCACACCACAATCAGGACGGCGATGATCGCGAAGATGACGCCGGCCAGTTTGTACGGCGGGGTGCGGGTCGAGTTCAGTGGCGCGGTCATGGTGCTAGAGCGTCAGGTTGAAGTTCGTGTTGGTGCCGTAGAGCGCCAACGAGGCGAAAAGGACAACAAGAACAATCGCGATCAGCGATGCGCGCATCGAGCGGCCGACGGCCTCGCCGACGCCGACGGGGCCACCGCTGGCGTAGTAGCCGTAGTAGCAGTGGTTGAGCATCACGATGATCGAGATGATGATCGCCTGGACGAATGACCAGAAGACGTCGTCGGGCCGCAGGAATGTGCGGAAGTAGTGGTCGTACGTGCCCACCGACTGACCGTAGAATAACGTCGTCGTGAACTGCGCTGACAGGAACGACAGGATGATCGCCATCGCGTACAGGGGGATGATGACCACCAACCCGGCCAGGACGCGCGTGGAAACGAGGAAGCCGATGGACTTGATGCCCATGACCTCGAGCGCGTCGATCTCCTCGGCGATGCGCATGGCACCCAGCTCCGCTGTGGCGCCGGCGCCAACGGTGGCGGCCAGTGCCTGCCCGGAGACCAGCGGCGCGACGACGCGCACGTTGACCAGCGCGGCGACGAAGCCGGTGAACGCCTCCACGCCGACGTTGCCCAGCGAGGCGTAGCCCTGAATGGCGATCAGCGAGCCGCCCGACAGGGTGACGAAGCCGACAATCGCGACTGTGCCGCCCACCACGGCCATCGCTCCGGTGCCCATCCCGATTTCCGCGATCAGTCGCAAGGCCGCCCTGCGGTAATGACGCAGCGCGAACGGGATCTGAGCGACGCTCTGGACGATGAACACCGCGATATGGCCGATGCTGTCGAAAAACCGCCCGGGTGCGGTGGCCCAGCTGTTCGCACGCTGGTATGCCCGCGGGAACCGGCTGCGAAGAACGGTGGCGGTACTCACGTCAACGCCCCGTTCCGAACCGCACGCCGATGGTCGTCAGGACGACGTTGATCGCGAACAGCGCTACGACCGAGAGCACCAGCGTCTCGTTCACGGCAGTACCCAGACCCTTGGCGCCGCCGGCGACGGTCAGCCCGCGGTAGCACCCGACCAGCCCGGCCACCAATCCGAACGTCGCGGCTTTGACGACCGAGATGACCACTTCGGGTAGCCCCGTGACCAACGTCAGGCTCTGCATATATGCACCGGCCGAGACATTTTGGTAATACACCCCGAAGATGAAGCCGCCGACCAGGCCGATGATGACCACCGCGCCGTTAAGCAGGACTGCGACGAATGTCGAGGCGACCACGCGGGGGACAACCAAGCGGTGGATCGGGTCAATGCCGAGAACCTCCAGCGCGTCGATCTCTTCGCGGATGGTGCGCGCGCCCAGGTCCGCGCAGATGGCCGTCGACCCGGCACCGGCGACCACCAGCACCGTCACGATCGGACCCAGTTGGGTGACGGCCGCCAACCCGGCACCGGCCCCGGAGGCATCCGCCGCGCCGAACTCGACCAGCAGGAGGTTGAGGGTGAAGATGATGAGCACGGTGTCGGGCACCGCGACGGCGATGGTGGGCAGGAATGTCACCCGCATCAGGAACCAGCCCTGCAGGACGAACTCGCGCCATTCGAACGGCCACTTGGTCAGTGCCCTCGTGGCCAGCACGCTCATCCGCACGAAGCCGCCGACAGCCTCGAGCGCCGGCCTGGCTTGGTCGCGGAAGTAGCCTGTGATTCCCGTATATGTCGTCATACGGAGTGTCCCGGTCGCTTCGCTTCCCCCCGCCGGGAGGGCATTTGCGCGACGCGGCCGTGTTCGTCGCGGCGCAACGCCAGACCGTGTCGCACGCCCCCTCCTTGCCCCAGCCGCACGTGTGTGACGACCGCCTCCTTACTGACGGGTAGAGAGACGGACCACAGGACTGTACCCGATGGCGGCATCGTGGTGCACCGCATCCGCACGATTAAGCCTCGCCGAACTCGTAGCAAACACACCTCCCTGGTCAGGCCTCACCTGCCGCTGCAGAAACGGCTGTCCCACTCAAGTTTTCGCGCGCGTCAATCTCTGGTTTCGCGGCCCCGAATCGAACCCTCAACTCGGTCTTGAGCACTTTGCCCGCCGGGTTGCGCGGCAGCGCGCCGACGATCTCGAGGGCCTTGGGATGTTTGTAATGGGCCAGCCGTTCGGAGAGAAATTCATCAAGATCAGCGAGGGTCAGCCCGTCCTGAGCAACGGCCGCGACCGCCACCGGAACTTCGCCCCATTTTTCATGCGGCCGCCCGATCACGGCCACTTCGACGATTGCCGGGTGACCGGAGAGCACGTTTTCGACCTCGGCGCAGTAGATGTTCTCGCCGCCGGAAATGATCATGTCCTTCTTGCGGTCGACCACCCACACGTAGCCTTCTTCGTCTTGGCGGACGAGATCGCCGGAGTGGAACCACCCGCCGGCAAACGCCTCGGCGGTAGCCTCCGGGTCGTTCCAGTAGCCGGCCATCAGTGTGGGCGCCCGGTACACGATTTCGCCGACCTGGCCGACGGGGACGTCGTTCATGTCGTCGTCGACCACCCGCGCCGCGACGGTGGGCACCACCCTGCCGACGGAGCCGAGCTTGCGGATTGCATCTTCCCCCAACAACACGCAGGTCACCGGCGACATCTCGGTCTGTCCGAACGCGGCGAGGATCTGGCTGCCCGGGAAGGTCTCCGACATCTGCCGAAGGAGGGTATCCGACGCCGGAGCGGCCCCCCAGGACAACACGCGCAACCGAACGTCGCGGGGCCTGGCGCGCTGGGCCGCGCACACCGCCTGCCACTGCGCGGGCACGAGGAAGATCGACGTGACCTTCTCGGCCTCGAGCACGTCGAGCAGTGCGCCGGGATCGAATCCGCCCAACGGGTAGAGCACAGTCGGTATGCCGAGCAGCAACCCGTTGAGCGCGTTGCCGATACCGGCGATGTGAAACAGCGGCACCCCGACGAACCCGACGTCGGTGTTGAGCTGCACGCCGTGGGTGATCAGGGCGGTCATCGCCTGACCTGTCATGTTGGTGTGGGTCAACACCGCGCCCTTGGGATGGCCGGTTGTGCCGGAGGTGTACATGATCAGGGCGGGCGTGTCGTTGGGCACGTCGACCGGCGGGTGCGGCTCACCGTTCTCGGCGAGCAGGTCGTCGTAAGCGATGACCTCCTCGTCGGTGGCCGAACCGGCCACGATCACCGTTGCCAGGGCGGGTTCTAGCGCGCGCACAGCCTTGGCGACACCGGCCAGCACCGACTCGGTGATCACCATGCGCGCGTCGCAGTTGCTGACGAGGTAGGCGATCTCCCCGGGGGTCATCCGGAAGTTGACCGGCACCGCGATGGCACCGAGCCGGTTTGTCGCCAGCATGGATTCGACGAACTCGGTGCGGTTGAGCATCAGGACCAGAACACGGTCGCCGAAGCCGACGCCTCGCCTGCTCAGCGCGTCGGCGAGCGCGTCCACCCGCCGGTCGAGTTCGTCCCACGTCGTCGTCCTGCCGAGAAACCGCAGCGCGGTCCGGTCCGGCTGCATCATCGCGTGCCGGGACAGCTGGTTGGACCAGTTGGCTCGGCGGGCGGGATAGGGCTGCTCGGTGGCCGATGGCTCAGAGATCAACTGCTGCGACTCCCTAATTGTTATTTGGGTTGCGCCGAATTGATATTTGATCAAACATGGTGTTGTCCCGGTCACACTAGTGGGCCGGGCAGCGGGGGGACAAGCCCTCATGAGTAGACCGTCCTGTTGATGGTTCCGATACAGGCCACATGGAGAGCCCGTGAGCGCACCAGCGAAGCCGCAGCCGCAGTTGCAGCGCGGCTTACGGCGCGAGCAGCTTTCCGATGAGGTCGCCGGGCATCTGCGTGCGGCGATCATGTCCGGGACGCTGCGGCCCGGCACGTTCATCCGGCTGGACGAGACCGCGGCGCAACTCGGGGTGAGCATCACGCCTGTGCGCGAGGCGCTGCGCACGCTGCGCGGCGAGGGCATGGTCCAGCTGGAGCCGCACCGCGGCCACGTCGTGGCCCCGCTCAGTCGTCGCGACGTCGAGGACCTGTTCTGGCTGCAAGCCACGATCGCCAGGGAGCTGGCCGCCACGGCCGCTAAACGCATGTCAGCCGAGCAGATCGACGAACTGGAGGGGATCAACGACGCGCTGGCGGCGGCCGTGGAGGCCGGCGATCCGGAGGAGATCGCCGCCGCGGAATTCGCGTTCCACCGCTGTTTCAACCACACGACGGGCCGCATCAAACTTGCGTGGTTCCTGCTTCACGTGGCGCGGTACATCCCACCGCGGATCTATGCCGCCGATCCGGGGTGGGGTCCTGCCGCTGTGAACAACCACCGCGACCTGATCGCGGCGCTCCGCCGCCGCGATGTCCGCACTGTGCTGATGCTGACCAACTGGCAGTTCACCGACGGGCTGCGGCGGCTCACCGCGCGGCTCGACGAAAACGGGATCTGGTCCTGAGCGCTACCAGTTCGCGGCGAGCTGCTCGGCGCGCTTCTTGAGATTGTCGGCCAAGTAGTCCAGCAGGTCGTTCGTCATCTTCTTGACCATCATCTTCGGAATGGCGAGCTTGGTCTCGACGTCCAGATCGACGGTCAGCAGCGACGACGCGCCCAGGCCCACCACCGAGAAGGTCTGCTGCTGCTTGTCGAAGAAGTCGCCCTGCTGCAACAGCGTGTAGATCTGAGATGGGCTCGGGTAATACACGGCACAGATGAACGTCCCGGACTGGCCCTGGATCTCGACGTCGAGGCGCAGCTGGCTGGGCCGGCCGTCGTCGTAGCGGGCCAGCACCCAGCAGCCCTTGATCTCTTCGTTCCACTGTGGATACGACTCGAAGTCGGCGACGATCGACATGATCGTCTCCGGTGCGGCAGTCACCTCGACGGTCTTGCTCACGATCGGCATTGGCCGAGCATACGTTCCTGTCGTCGAGCCGAGGACTGCCGCTGAGAACCGCGCAACGCGTTGCGTCAGGCGGGTCTCGTGGCGGCGCCTCCGCTGTTGGCCGACCCCAGTGGCGACTCCTCGCGCACGGAGGGGTCGCGGATCAGGCCGCGCAGCAGTGCGGTGGAGAATTCGACGGCGATCTCCTCGGCGCTGCGCCGTCCGGTCGGCCGCAACCAGCGGTAGGCGCCGAGCGTCATCCCGATGTAGCCCAGCGCCAGCACGTGGGAGTCGCAGTCGTAGAACTCGCCGCTGGCGATGCCGCGGTCGATGACGTCGCGCACGTGCTCGTACACCGCGGCCTCGGCGGCGCGGATGTAGGCGACCTGCTCTTCGGTGAACCACTCGGTGATATAGGGGCTTTCCTGGAAGTACACCGCCGCGCCCTCGACGTTGTTCGCGATGTTGGCCAGCAGTCGGCGGGTGAAATGAAAGATCGCCTCGCGCGCCGACCACGACGGGTCGTCGTGCACCGCGGCAACGGTGGAGTCGGCGGCCCGTCGATAGATGTCGAACAGGATCAGGGACTTGCTGGCGTAGTAGTGGTACACCGTGGCCTTGTTCAGCCCGACCACGTCGGCCACATCGTTGAT
>NZ_DATFYW010000164.1:0-2343 GCF_035314905.1 Mycobacterium sp. | reverse complement strand
ATAGTCGATGTCGAGCTCGCGGTCCTCGACAAACCATGGCCTGTCGAGTCCCAGGGGCGCCCCCGCCACTCGATAGCGCAGCTCCGGCATCTCCGGAAGGCGAGAAGCGACAAGGTTCTCGACCGCCCGGAAGCAGAAACCCGACACGTCGGACGGGTCGCAGATCGTCAGTCCGGCGCCGTGCATGTGCCAGGCGTGCGTCTCGGCGAACCAGAACGCAGCATCTACGCTGGACAGCCGCCTCATGCCGACAGAGTAGAGCGGGCAGGTCGCGTCAACGCGAAAACGCGTGAACTAAGGCCTATCTGATAGATCGTCGGGCCTGGGCGATGACGGCCTGTGTGTCAGACCCTCGCGGTGAGCCTGCAACACGCGGCGGTCATGGCACCGGCCATTCGTGGACTGGGGCACCGGTGCGCGCGTGCTCCGCATACCGCCGGGTCATCTCACGCAGCGCCAGGATGCGTTGCAGCCCGTGCTCCTCGAGGTAGCTCAACGTCTCGGTCTGCCAGACAGCGCCGGTGCGGCCGCATCGAACCCGCGCTTCGATGACACCGAGGTACCGGTCGCGGTCGTCCGCGTCCACGCCCCAAGCGTCGAGCCCGGCCGCCGCGGCCGGCAGCAGGACCTCACGGGTGAGCTGGTCGACGGGGTGGTCGACGCCCTGCCAGCACAGCCGCGCTGCCAGCCCGTCTCGTGCCGCGCGGTGCAGGTTCTGCTCGGCCGCCGCGAAGGGCATCTGCTTCCAAGGGGTGGGGTCGCTGTCGACGATCGCGCGGACCAGTCCGTAGTAGAACGCGGCGTTGGCGACCATGTCGACGGGAGTCGGTCCGCTGGGCAGTACCCGGTTCTCGATGCGCAGCTGCGGGCGCCCGGCCTGGACGTCGTAGACCGGACGGTTCCAGCGCCACACCGTTCCGTTGTGCAGCCGGAGCTCACGCAGGGCCGGAGCGCACCCGGCCCCGAGGGCGGCATCGGGATCCTCGGCCTCCAGCGTCGGAAGCAGCGGCCGAAACAGCCGCACGAGGTCGTCGAAGAGCTCCACGGGGCTGTCGACCCACCGGTCGCCGAGCCGGACGCGCGCCGGTGCGCCGGCTCGGACCTCCCTGCGGCGGCGGGTGTCGAACAGCTGCTCTAACAACGTGATGCGGGTTTCTTGCCATACCTGGCGGGCGAGCAGGTACGGCGAGTTCGCGGCCACCGCGACCTGCGCCCCGGCGATCATTTGGGCGGCGTTGTAGTACGCGGCGAAGCGGTCCGGTGGCACCCGCAGGTGCAGCTGCAGGCTGGTCGCGGCGGCTTCGGGAGCGACCGAGTCGGTGGTGAACTCCACCGGCTCACACCCGTCGATGATGCGCACCAGGAACGGCCTCTGGCGAGCGGCGCGCATGCGGCGGCACAGCAGCGCGTAGCGCGGGTTGCTGGAGATCCGCTCGATGGTCAGGTGCTCGGCGCTGAGGGTGGGCAGCATACCGACGGCGAGCAGCCGAGCGCCGAGCCGTTCGATCCGCGCCCGGCACGCCTCGAGCACGTCGGCGAGGTCGCGCTCGCTGTCATGCAGCACGCGGCCTTGCAGCCGACGTGGAGCGAGGTTCAGCTCGACGTTGAACTGGCCGAGCTCGTGTTGCATGTCCGCCCGGCCCAGCCGTGCCAGGACGGCGTCATTGATCTGCCGTGGCCGGCCTAACGGATCCACGAGATCGAGCTCGACCTCCATACCGATGGTGTCCTCATGGGCGACGAACCAGCCGCCGTCAACCATGCGCTGCAACACGGCAACGCACAGCTCGAGCCTCCGCCGCACCTCGTCGGCTTGGCCAACAACCAGGGCGGAAGCATCGACGCGGTCACCCACGGCGCACCTCCCTCGCGGCACTGCTGGACGTCGACCCACTGCAGCACGGGCCCACCTCGCAAAGTAGGCGCATCATGCGGGTTCAGCCACACTTCAGCGTTCGGCCGTCCGAGCCGTTGGGCCTTACCAGCTCTATCTCGAGCAGCCTATTGCCATGGGGGCAAGCGCTCACGTGGGTTGTCAGCCGGGCCGCGGCGTGTTGACGCCGTCAACACCTTTCGGTGTATCCGCAGGTCGTTTCACGTCATTTCACGCTGTTTCGCGTCATCAAACGCAACGTTTCCGCACGTCAGCAGACTTTTTGCAGCGGGTTCGATTCCCGGCAGCTCCACCAGAAGGGCCGCAGATCAGGCTCGTGTCGAGGTCCCGCACCTGTCGGCGGCGGTTCCAGGCGCGGGCGTCGCTGCGCTACATCCGAAGTTGGCGGTGCCATTGCGGCGGCGGCATTCCAAGTCGAACATGTGATGCCGCAAAAGTGAGCGCGCGAG
>NZ_DATFYW010000163.1:0-2593 GCF_035314905.1 Mycobacterium sp. | reverse complement strand
AACGCGATCACCGGCTGTGCGGCACTATTGAGAACGTGATTACCGGAGTGGCGCACACCGGCGTGTGCGTCCCGGATTGCGAGGCCGCGGTGGCCTTCTACCGCGATGTGCTCGGCCTTCGCGTCCTTTCGCCGCCCTATGTGATGGACGGCGAAGCGATCCGCAACGACATGGGCGAGCTGATGGCCGACCCCGCGATGAAGGCTGCCATCGTCGGGTTCGACGGGGACGGCGACCGGGTCCTCGAAGTGATCGAGTACCTCAATGCCGACGGCGGCGCGGAACGGGCCAATGCGAGCCTGGCGGATCACGGCCTGTCCCATGTCGGATTGATCTGCGACGACATCGACGCCACCCGCGCGGAGCTGGAAAGCAAGGGGGTGCGGTTCCTGGTCGACGGCATCGCCGATCTCGCGGGTGTGCGCACCACGTGGTTCGCCGACCCGTGGGGGGTGGTGTTCATCCTGGTCGGCAAGGGCAAGCCCGAACGTCCCTACTTCGCGCAATGGGGGTGAGGCCGAGCGTCGGAATCATCGGTGCCGGCGCGGGCGGCATCGCGATGGGCATCCAGCTCGCCGACGGGGGCTGGGGCCCCGGGGACTTCACGATCTTCGACCGCAGCGACGGCTTCGGGGGGACGTGGCGGCACAACACGTTTCCGGGCGCGGCGTGCGACGTGCCGTCGCACCTGTACTCGTTTTCGTTCGCACTCAATCCGCGGTGGAGCAAGACATACGCCAACCAGCCCGAGATCCTGGAGTACCTGGAGAAGGTCGCGGCCGACCGCGGGCTACACGCACACCTTCGCGCCGACACCGTCATCGAGACCGTGCGGTGGTCCGACCGGGACAGGCGCTGGACGCTGACCACGGACGGCGGCGCGGTGCACCACTTCGACGTCGTCGTCAGCGCCGTCGGAATGCTGGACGTGCCGAACATCCCATCCATTCCGGGGGCCGAGAGGTTCGGCGGCCGGGCGTTTCACTCATCGCGCTGGGATCACAGCAGGTCGACGGCCGGGGAGCGGGTGGCGTCGATCGGCACCGGCGCCAGCGCGATCCAGTACGTGCCCGCGATCGCCCGGGAAACGGCCCACCTCACGGTGTTTCAGCGCACGCCGATCTGGGTGTCGCCACGCCACGACGTCCCGTTCACCGCCGAGCAGCAGGAGCTGTTCGAACGCGACAGGGGCGCGGCGCTGGCACTGCGCGAGGAGATCTTCAACTCTTACGAGACGTCCAGCTTCGACGTCGACGCGACGCAGACCCGCGAGGCGACGGAGCTCGCATACAGCTATCTGATGCGCAAGGTGTCCGACCCCGAGCTGCGCGGGAAGCTGACGCCCGACTACCCGGTCGGCTGCAAGCGGCCGCTGATGTCGCGCGACTGGTTTCCCACGTTCGCACTGCCGCACGTGCACCTGGAAACCTCGCCGATCGTGGGGTTCACCGAGCGCGGCCTTCGCACGGCCGACGGCGTCGAGCACCGGGTGGACACCGTGATCTACGGCACCGGCTTCAAAGCCGCCGACTACCTGAGCAGTATCGACGTGTACGGCACGGGCGGGCGTCGGCTGCACGATGAATGGGCAGGCGGCCCGGAGGCCTACCTGGGCACGCTTATCAGCGGCTACCCGAATTTCTTCGTCCTCTACGGGCCCAACACCAACGGCGTCAACTCGATCCTCTACATCCACGAGGTGCAGACGGCGTTCATCCGCCACATCCTCGACGCGGCGGGCGGGCGGGGAGCGCGCACCGTCGAGGTCACGCGCGAGGCGCAGGACCGGTACAACGCCGGCATCCAGGCCGCGATGGCGGGCAAGGTGTGGCTCGCCAACTGCAACAGTTACTACCGCCACCCCAGCGGCAAGGTCGTCACTCAACTGCCCTATAGCGGCAAGACATTCGCTGAGCGAACCCGAGAGATGATCCCTGAGGACTACGACCTGCGCGATTAGGCGGGTTCGAGTTGCAGCGACGCAGTTGCGGTTTACTGTCGGCAACATGGCTGTCGGTGGTGTGCTGTTCGACATCGACGGGGTCCTGGTGACCTCATGGAAGCCGATCCCCGCCGCCGCGGAAACGTTGCAGGTCTTGCACGACAACCAGATCGCATGCTCGTATCTGACGAACACCACCACCCGCACACGGCAGCAGATCGCGGAGGCGCTGGCCCACGCCGGGATGAAGGTCCGCGCCGACGAGGTGATCACCTCGGCCGTGCTCACCGCCGAGTTCGTCCGCAACACCTATCCGGGCGCGCGGTGTTTTCTCGTCAACAGCGGCGACATCACCGAAGACATGCCCGGCATCGACCTCGTCGCGTCGACCGAGTTCGGACCGCACGACCGTGTCGACGCCCCGGACGTCGTGCTGATGGGCGGGGCCGGTCCCGAATACGACCATCTGACGCTGAGCCGGGTCTACGACTGGATGGCCCAGGGTGTGCCGGTCGTCGCGATGCACCGCAGCACATCGTGGAACACCACCGAGGGGCTGCGCATCGACACCGGCATGTATCTGATCGGGATGGAGGAAACCTCCGGCCGCAAGGCGACCGCAGTCGGCAAGCCAGCGCCCGCGGGCTTCCT
>NZ_DATFYW010000162.1:0-8684 GCF_035314905.1 Mycobacterium sp. | reverse complement strand
AGTTCCCTGAGCTGGTCGTGGTGGGCGGGCATGTGGGCTATCCATGGATCGACGAAGTGATCTCGCTGGCCACCAAATACCCCAACTTCTACATCGATACCTCCGCCTACGCCGTGCATCGCCTGCCCGCCGCGCTGGTCGACTACATGCGCGGCCGCGGACGCACCCGGGTGCTATTCGGCACCAACTACCCCATGCTCACCCCGGCCCGCGCCCTGCACCACCTCGACGACCTCGACCTCGACGAGCAGGCACGGGAGCTGTTCCTGGGCGGCAATGCCGCCCGGGTCTTTCGGCTCGAAACCGACAGTGGGGACCCGGGCTCGGGGCGCTCACCGTGATCGCAGGCCATCTCCTCAGAGCCCTGCTGAAATTCCTCGACACCATCGGCTGCGACTACCGCGTCACCCAGGCCACCTGGGAACACAACAAGCGGAATTGCCTGCGCGTGAACGTTTCCCGATCGTTGCAAGCTGCGGAGCCTCGACGAAACGTGGGTGCTGTCCGGTTATTGGGCGAAGCAGCATGGTGGTGCACGCCATAGCGGCAAGCGCCTGGTTGTAATCCGCGCCGGTCTCATCGCGATGACATCTGCCCGCTACCGACACTCGGCGAATCGGCCGGTTCGTCAGAACGGTGCGCCCCACTGTGCCGGCGGCGGCTGGTCCTCGCGAGGCGCAGCATGATGGAGGGCCGCAACAGGCGAGCCGGCGAGTCGATCATGCCGATGACCTGGATGAATTGCTGCGCCACGACAGTGTCTGTTTCGGCGGCGGTCATCACCCGGTCCAGGTATGTATTGCTGATTCGCATCGACAGCGGGCGCGGTCCATCCACTTCCGGCAGAGCCAGATCGGAGCCGACGGCGGTCTGCCACGCCACCCGGACTTTCTTTGCGCTGGCACGGAAGAAGCGTGGCGGCAGGTTTCGCTCGCCGCGACGTAGACAATCGCGCAGAACCATCGCTTCGACCGCGGCGGTGGTCATGCCTTGCCCGTAGATCGGGTTGAAGCTGCAGATCGCGTCGCCGAAGACGAGCAGACCCTCGGGTGTTCGGCGCATCTTGTCGTAGCGTCGCCAGCGGTTGGACGGAACGCGGTAATGACGGACGTCCCCGAGCGGTTCTGCCGTGGAAACGGCGGCTAACACATGGGCGGGAGCGAAATCCGCGGCGAAGGCGAGCATGTCGGCACGCTGGCTCGGTGGCTCATGTCCCGCCATCACACCAACGGCGAACATCCAGGTGTCGTTCTCATATCGGATCAGGCCGAACATTTTCGGCCGGCCCGGCTCGGGAAAGACAGCGATGAAGTCTTCCCGAACGGCGCCGCGCGGGATGCGCAGCGGTTGACTGGCGTAGGCGAGGTGCACCAACAACTCGTCCTCGGGGGGACGGCCGTAGCCAAGTGCCCCCAGAAAGATCGGCGTCCGGGAACCTCGGCCGGTCGCATCGACGACCAGGTCGGCCGTCAGCGTCGTCTCGCGGCCGCTGGCGCGGTCGACGATCCGCGCCCCGGTGACACGGTCGCGATCCCGGGTCGACATCAGGCTTACCACGTCATGGCCATCGAGGATCGTCACGTTCGGGATGGCCCGCACCCGCTGCCGCACATTCCACTCGAGGAACGGCCGGCTCGGAAAACAGATTGACATCGCCTGTGGTTTCGGCGACCTGCCCGACCTCACGAGTTGATGGCCGCCAACCGAAATGCACAACTTCGAATAGTCCCCGTCATTCCAGATGGGTGCGCCGCCGGCCACCAGCCCGTCCAGAAAGCCGGGGAACAGCTCGTCCAAAATCTGCGCGCCGCGCGCCGCGAGCGCGTGGATCTGACTGCCCTGCGGGACGCCTCGCCGGTTCACCGGACCGGCGGGCAGCACATCGCGTTCGACCACGGTGACAGTTCGGTAGAAGTCGGCGAGCACCCTGGCGGCAAGCAGTCCGCCGATGCTGGCGCCGAGAACAATGGCACGTTGGCGTGTGTGCCGGGTCTGGTGTGCGTCGTCGGGGTGTTTGTCGTGCTCACAGACGATGGCCGGCGGCCGAGCATCGAGAACGCTGGGGCTGCCGGTGGGGAGGTTGCTGTCGGACATGGTGGTCTCCTCGGGTCGGAATGAGTCGACTCTGCGTTGTTGTGGGCGCAGGACCATCGGCCAGAACGCGGAGATAAAACCGGCGTGGGGTCGTAGTTGCGCGCGGCAGCTGCGGCAATCTACGCGTATGCGCTGATGTTTTGCCGCATCTGCAGCCGCTGTGGCACACCCGGGGCCGACACGCTGAAGGACTAGCCTGGTTCAACGCCGTCCTCGCCGACGAGAACACGAACCACTCCGAGGTCGCGCCCGCGGTGCGCGCACGGGCACTGGCCGATGCGGCCGTTCTCGACGCCCTGCTCGCCCACCCCGCCAGCATGGATCAAGCCCAACAAGCCCTGGCTATCGCGCGCGAACTCGACGACCCAGCCTTGGTGGCCCGGGCGCTCACCGCGTGCGGCAGCATCGCCTCCTACGGCGCCGCAGTGGCCGGGCCGTACCTCGCCGAGGCGATCGGCCTGGCCCGGGAGCTGGGCGACGGCTGGAGGTTGAGCCAAATCCTGTTTTGGCAGGCGTTCGCGGCGATCACCGCGGGTGAGCCGATCCCGGCGCTTGCCGCCGCCGAGGAAGGACGCGACCTCGCCGACGCCATCGGTGACCGGTTGGACTCGCGTCGGTGTCGCTGGTGCCTGGGTTTGGCGCAGTGGATGCAGGGCGATCTGGTCGGAGCCGCCGCCCAGCTCCGCGAGCTACTGGCCGAGGCCGATGCAGCTCACGACGCGCTCGTGAGGAGACGCTGCCTGCCCATTCAGGCCCATGTGTTGGCCTACCACGGTGATACGAGAGCGGCCTGGGCCGCGGCCAACGCAGCCATCGAAGACGCTGCCGAGCTCGGCGAGTACTGGGAGGGCAGGGCCTATGCCGCGTTAGCCGTCGCGATGCTGGCTGCCGGGGACGTTGAAGCCGCAGCGGACGCCGGCGAGGCGGCCTGGCAGCGGATCCGTGTCCGGCCCGACATGGCAGAAGTGATTCGCCACCCCATGGCTGAAGTTGCACTGGCGCGCGGTGATCTTGCCGCGGCCCGACGCTGGGCCGACGACGTCGTCTCGACGGCGGCGGGCTGGCACTTGGCATCGGCACTGACGACGCGTGCGCGCGTCGCGATTGTCCAGGGCGAACCGGAGCAAGCCGAACGAGACGCCTACGACGCGCTCGCCGGCGCGGCCGCCACCGCCGCATACCAAGGCGTCCCCGACATCCTGGAGTGCGTGGCCGGCCTGGCAGCCGATACCGGCGGTCAGCGCGAAGCAGCTCGGCTCTTCGGCGCCGCGGAGGCCATCCGGCAACGCAGCGGCGCGGTCCGCTTCAAAATCTACAACGCCGCCTACAACGCCTCGGTCGCCGCAGTTCGTGACGCGACGGGGCCCCAGGACTTCGACGGCGCGTGGTCCGAGGGCGAGGCCCTGTCGGTTGATGAAGCCATCGCCTACGCCCAGCGTGGTCGCGGTGAACGCAAACGGCCCACCAGCGGCTGGGCATCGCTCACCCCGACCGAGCGCGACGTCGTACGACTCCTCAGCGAAGGACTCGCCAACAAAGACATCGCCACAAGGCTTTTCGTCTCACCACGAACCGTGCAGTCCCACCTCACCCACGTTTACACCAAACTCGGACTGACCTCCCGTGTCCAGCTCGCCCAAGAAGCAGCGCGCCACGCCTGACCGAATTACGGTCGTGCTGCACCGGGGCGTACATCCGCGAGGGGAGAGCGGCGGCATGTACATGTATACGCGTTCCGATGCTGCTTCGTGGCTCGGAGCGGCGCGACCGCATCGTGAGGAATAGCGCACGTTTGGAATACGCCCACTCCACCAGCAAGCTAGCCGTCAGCGCCCCAGCGTGACCGCCCGGAACCCGTCGGCGTCAACCCTTATCTATGGATGGCCCCACGATCCCGATCAACGTTCCAGCGCCTCACCAGTGTCGTCGCCTTTCGCTGCCCGCTCTGGGGCGTGGTAGCCACATTCGGCACGTTGGCCGCCATCGTCGCCGCATCCGGCGGGACTGGCACCGGACGCCCAGTTGATGCGAAAGTCGCTACTCGCCCAGCATTTCCCGCGCCCGCGCCAGTTCCGGCAGCCCGCCATCACTCACCAGCCGGCCCGCGGCGCCACTGAGCGCCTCCCGTGCGGGTTGGCCGCGGAGCTCGAAATCATCGAGGGCGGCGCGTAGTTCGAACAACGGCGCGCCCTGGCGGCGGGCAAGGTCGAGAGCGGCGCCAAACCCGGTTGCGCGCGCGTCGGGCTCGTTGAGGGTGTGGGCACGCAGCCGCAACAGTTCGGCGTCGTAGAACTGCTGGCCATTGGCGGCTGTGATGTCCAGTGCGGCGTCGAGCCGGTCCCGGGCTTGGTTGTGCCGGCCGGCGGCGATGAGCAGCTGCCCAATAAGGGCATCGTTGATCGGTCGGTAAGCTTCGACGCCGATGCGACGCAACGTGTCTTGGATCGCGGTCATGGTCGTGATGTGAGCAGACACAGCGGCCGGGTGGCGATCCGTGGAAGCCAGCAGGACGCGGGCGTCGATGGCGCACTGCTCGAGCGCGCCGAAGCGTTGCCAATAGTCGAACCCGTGCCGCTCAGACTGCTCGATCATCTGGTCCGCGACTGTCCGCGCGCGGTCGAGCTGGCCGGCTTCGCAGCGGATCCAGATCTCGTTTCTGAGTGCCCAAACGTGGTTGTAGGTGTCTAGGGGAAACCCGAGCTGCTCGGCCCTCCCCACCGCCTGGGTCAGCCGCGCCTTGGCACCTGGGAGGTCGCCCTGCAGCACACCGTCGACGGCCAGGTAGATATACGACCACGCCACCGGGTCCGTGGGGACGGTCCACAACGCATCTATGTGGTCCTGCGGGGCGACATCGGTCGTCGCCTGCTCGAAATAGCCGCGAGCGATCGTGAATTCCCCGCGTAGAAACGCCACCACCCCCAACCCGGCGTGTATCGCGCAGCCTAGCCATGGCCGTTCCGGGTCCGCGCCGCGCCGCAGCACGTCCACCAGCTGCGCCGCCCGGCGAAGGTCGGCAGCCCACACACAGCGGGCCACCGCAGCGATGAAGGTGGCCACTACTTGGTTGTCACGCAGGTCGGTGCCGACCAGTTGCAGGCAGCGCTCGAAATCGGCGACGGAGACAGGGCTGAGGTTGCCCTCCGGCTCCGCGGCGGCCGCGAGGTAGCCGCGCTGCAGCCGCGCATCGATCTCGCGCCGGTCACGCTCCGGGCCGGGTGGGTAGCGCTCGAGCTGGGTGACGGCGCGGTCGAGGTAGGCGCGGGCTTCCGCGAGCGCGCCGCGGCGGCGGGCGGCAGCACAGGCGCGCTGATATGCCGATGCGGCGTCGCCGTGGCGTGCGGCCTGTTCGTAGTGGGCGGCCACCAACCGCCAGTCCGGCTCGCCGCCCGCACCACCGCTCAGGGCATCGGCCACCTTCGCGTGCAACGCTCGGGCCACGCTCGGGGGCGCCAACTCGGCGGCCACCTCGCGCAGCAACTCGTGGCGAAACCGCCAGCCGTCGGTTCCCCACGGCTCCAGCACCAGCGCGTCTTCGAGTTCATCGATGACGTCGTCGACCTCGTCGTCGCTCATCTCGATCACCGAACACAGCAGGTCTCTATCGATCTGGCGGCCGATGACGGCGGCCGCCTCGACCACCGGCACCACGTTGGCGCCGGCGCGCAGCCGGGCGAACAACGGCTCATACAGCCCCTCGGGCACCCCCGCGGCGTCGGTCGGCTGCTCGCCGAGCCCAGCCACCACCTGCTCAATGTAGAACGGCACACCATCGCAGCGGTCTCGTACCGCCGCCCGCTCATCCACCGTCGCCCTCGGATTCAGCGCCATGACCAGCGCGTCGGTCTGCTCGTCGGTCAACGGTTTCAGGTCGACCACCTTGACCGGCCAGGCGTCCGGCAGCCAACCGCCGGGGCGCCCGGTTACCACGACCAGCAGCCGACCCCTGGCCGCGTCCAGCAGCGCGCCGAGCACCTCGATGGTGGACGGATCGAACCAGTGCACATCCTCGGTCACCACCAACCCGGGAGCACCGGCGAAGCAAGCCAACAAATAGGTCTGCACCGCCCCAGCGATCAGCTCGTACAGCTTGCGGCCCTCGGCCGCTACGGGCTCATAGCCAGCCTCGGCGGCAATCCCCAGCACCGGCGCCAACAACGGGACCACGGCCCCCGGATCGAGCGACCGGGCTTGCACCTCTGCGTCGAGGAGTCGCAGCCGCTCACCCTGCTCGGTACCGCGGCCGATGCCGCAGCGGCGTTCCAGCAGGGTGCGCACCGGGTGTAGGCCGACGTCGGTGTGAAACGGTGAACCCACCAACTCCAGCACCACCGCGCCCGAGTGTTCGACCAGCTCGGCGGCCGCCGCCGCCAGCCGGGACTTCCCGATCCCCGGCTCCCCGCGAAACACCACCCCCGGCGTGGTCAACGTGCCGGCTTGCGCGCGCGCCCAACTCTTCGCCAGCCGCCTCACCTCACGGTCGCGCCCCACCAGCGGACCCCGCCCTACCCGGGCCGCCTCGACGCGCTCACCGACCACGAGGTGATGGGCGATCAACCCGTCCACACCCTTCACCGCAGCAGCCGGGCGCGCCTCCAACTCGAACGCGTTGCGCACCAGTGGCTCGACGGCATCCGAAACCACCACCGAACCCGGCGCCGCCAAACCCGACACGCGGGCGGCCAGGTTGGACGCCAACCCGTACACGTCGTCCTGGGCGACGTCCAGGTACACCAGTCCGCGATGCACCCCCACCCGCACATCGATGCGCACCCCGAAACGGCGCGCAGCCAGCTCGCTCAGCGACCGCACGTCGCGGGTGATTTCCAAACCCGCCTGCACCGCGCGGCGCACGTCGTCCTCATGGGCAACGGGATGGCCAAACACCGCCAGCAGCCCATCACCCTTCGTCGAGGCGATGTGGCCCCCATAATGATCGACCGCCTGCTGCACCTGCTCGCGGTATCGGCCCACCAACTGCCGATAGGGTTCGGGCTCGAGGCGCCTGGACAGCGCCGTGGAGTCGACAAGATCCGCGAACAGGATGGTCAGCCGCCGGATTTCACCGCCATTGCTGGGAGAGGCAGCCAGCAAGTCCTCGACCTCGGTATTCCCACGGTCGACCGCCAACACCTGCCCGGCCAGGGCGGTCGCGGCGGCCTGATCGCCACTGTTGATGGCCCGCACCGCCCGGTCAAGCAGCTCATCGATCGACGCACCGCGCTCTGCGCGGGCGGCGCCGTGTCGCTCGGAGGGCACCTGACCGTCGCTCACCTCGAATATCGTCCCATCCCGGGGCCGCCGGCGTGCTTATAACGCGCTGGCCAGACACGCCGTGCGCGGCGACCGCCTGCTGGCGACCACCCGGAGCCCCTCACCAACTAGCCGTCAGCGCCCGCCCAGTGTGACCGACCGGGACCCGTCGGCGTCAACCCACGCCGCTTCTCGCGCTCGCCCGTTCTGCGCTCCGGCTAGCTGGCGCTTACCTTCGCTGCGCCCGCGCGGCTCCGACGAATTTCGCCCGTTCGATGCTCGCTGCCGCTCGCGGCGAAATTCGCCTCCAGCGCGGCGGCTCGAGGGGTTGACTCCGCCACCCCGCCGGTCCCCCCGGGGCGCAGCCAATCGGCATTCCGCATCAACTCACTCACGAAGGTGCACACCATGTCCAAGAAGACCACCAGCCCACACCACACCGTCCCCGCAGCGCTCATCACCCACTGCACCGCGATCATCCGAGGCCGCCAGGACGCGGACATCGCGGCCTACCATGCCCGCACCACCGACGCGCGCCTGTCCATCACCTGGGGCGGTGTGCTGGTCACCATCTACAACGCCGCCGCGGCCCACGGCATCCTCGAGGGATTCCTCGCGGCACACGCCGCAGCCGCGCAGCTGCCCCGCGAAATCCCTCCTCCCGCCGCGTCATACGAGGCGCCGTTCGCCCGCCCCACCGTGGCGATGGAATGGACGAGCCGGCCCGCGTACGCCGTGGTGGCACAGTCCGGCCCGGCCAAGACCAACGATCGCGTCATCCACTGGATCGACCTGCACATGGGACCGATCACCTGGCAGATCCGCGACCTCGTCGGGCTGCGCAGCGCCACCGATCTGCTGCATCGCGCCTACATCACCGCGGTGGCGGTTTTCCTGGACGGGACCGACTACGCCGACGATCCCACCGCTGACGACCACCAGTTACCCGCTTAGCCGCCAAACCGGCCGGGCCCCATGCCGGGGTCCGGCGGCGGTTGCGGTATCCCGATCTGTTGGAGGCGCTTTCGCCCGGCCCGACGCGCACGCCCGCTCCACCGCATCGTCAGGCACGTATGCTCCAGACGTGGTCTCGACGTGTCTGTCGATGCGGCTGTCGCCGCACACCCAGTCGATGGGGCCGTGGTGATTACCCGGCCCGCGCACGACAATCTCATGGTCTCGCCTCTGTCGTGACGGATGACATCGATGGGAGGCTGTGGACTGATCGAGAATTCAATGGTCAGGACTTCCGGGATGCCGATCTTTCGCGGCTGCGCACCGAGCGCGCCGTGTTCAGCGAATGCAACTTCAGCGGGACGAACCTAGCCGAGTCCGAG
>NZ_DATFYW010000161.1:0-19525 GCF_035314905.1 Mycobacterium sp. | reverse complement strand
CCGGTGAGGCCACCCTGCAACACGGGCGTCATACCGAGCGGGTGCGGATGGTGGAGCTTTCGAGCGAGGACGCCCGACCGGTGCTGCGCGCGTTCCCGACGGAAGTGCCGACCGGCGTCACCTTCATGAAGAGGTTCGGTCTCGTCAAGGACGCCGCCCCGAGGAGTTCGAGGCGCTTGCGTGACGCTCCGCGGTGTTCCGCCTCGACCCTGTCCAAGCTTAGCCTAAAGGTCACCGTGGATCGTCACCGACAATCCACGCGGATCGGGACACGCTCGTCGAAACGGTGAACACGGCGTTGGCCGACTTCGCCCACCGCGTTGCCGGCGGCGCTCTGATCGCCACCTACCGCGCACTGTGGGCAAGCCTGAAACCTCTGGGACGTAAGCAGGTTTCACTGCCAGATGCCCGCGGCAGCGATGACTTTCGTCCCTGGTGCACCACTGGGTGCCCGGTATGAGCTAGAGGTGAAGGAGGTACTCATGGGGATCGATAAGCGATTTGGCGGGCAACGGCGGGCTAAGCGGGCCAACATCATTCTTGTCGCCGTGCTCGCACTTGGCGGCGTGGTCCTGACATGGCTGGTGTTGTTACCGAGGATCTTCAGGCGAAACCGGGACCTGCTGCTCAGGCGTGGCCCGTTCAAGAGGTTTTTGAAGAGGTACAACGACATGACCCGCAACATCTCGGGAACTCAGCGGTCATCATGGGGGCTTCTGACCCACGTGGGTCGCCGCAGCGGGCGCACCTACCAGACGTCGTTAGGCACGCATACCTACGGTGACGGTTTGCTGTTGCCGTTGGGTTATGGCACCCAGACCGACTGGTACCGAAACGTGATGGCCGCCGGGACATGCACGCTCGCCTGGAAAGGACGCACCTACCACCTGGAGCGGCCCGAGGTCATCTCCGGGCCCGACGCGATGAGGGCATGGCCGATACGGGACCGGATCCTGCTGCAACTAGCCGGAATCCACGACTTCGTGTGGCTGCACCAAAGCGGGGAACAAGCCACGGAGTCGCCGCAGGTCGAGTCACCGGCGCAACAAGCAGCACGATGAGCGCGCCCGGGACGAGCCCAGGGGCCGAGGCCGCACCGTTGTCTTACATCCTGTGTTGCAAAGCGTGATTCCACGGCATTTGGTGTTCGCCAGCGGTGAGGCTTCGCACCACCCGGCGACTCTTTGCGCTGTCCCAGTGCCTCAGCACCGAAGCTGGTCTCTGGTAACCGATGGCTTCCGCCGCCACAGCCATGGTGGCGTTGCTGTGATGAAGTCGTCGAGGTTGTCGGTCACGGTCGCCGCAGCCTCGAGGTGCGGGTAGTGCCCGACGCCGGGCAGTATCACCAATCGACTGTCTGGCAACGCCTCGTGAGCGGCCCGTGCATGGCTGACCGGAATGATCGGGTCCTCGTCTCCCCAGATGAGCAAAATGGGCAGGCCGGACGCGAAATGCAGCCGGTTGAAGGCGCTGACCGCCTGGCCCCGATGATCAACCACTGAACGCAGGGTGCGCAGGAACGCATCGCGGGTTTGGCGATCCGACAGCGACGCGTAGGCGGACCACGTCTCGCCGGCCACCGCACTGTGAATTCCCACCGCCGCCAGCCACATTTGCAACCTGTTGCCCAGGGCGACGGCAGGCGGTGGCGCGATGACGGGGAGCACGAATTCGGCGCCGGGTGCGGACAGGAGTCGCAGGGTCCAGCCCACTTCGGGTCCGAGACCGCCGCTGCCGATGAGGACAAGTCGCTCACAGTAGTCGGGGTGCTGATGCGCGAACTGCATGCCAATCCCGCCGCCGAGGGAATGGCCGACCAGCGTCACCCGGCTGACGCCCAGTTCATCAAGCAGGTCACGCAGCCACACCGCGATGGCGCCGAGGGAGTAGTCGCCGCGCGGCTTGGCTGATTGACCGTGGCCGAGAAGGTCCGGCGCGATTACGCGGTGGCGTGTCGACAGCTGGGGCAGCACCGCTCGCCAGGTGTGCGAGCTGGCGGCCATCCCGTGGATCAACAGCAGTGCGGGGCCCTGGCCCCTCTCTCGGTAGGCAACGCGGTCGCCGTGCAGATCGAGATACTGGAGTTCGCCCACGTCAATCCTCCCGGCCAAGGCTACCGTTCGGTAACCTACGTAAGCGTAGGTTACCGGCCAGTAGCGGTTCCGTCGACGCGTGTGGCGTGAATCTCACTCTCGCGCTCACGGAAGTGACCGGCCCGACAGCCAACCCGCAGATCGGTAACCGAGACCCATAATTCGCTCTTGGACGTTGGCGGCCATGAGCACGGCGGCGACCGGGATGCCGGGATACGGCGGGGCCTCGCTCGCGCTGGCCATATTTATATCATTCAGGTACCGTACTTAAGTGAAGTAAATATGGCGGCGGGTGTTTCCTGTTCGACTGTCGTATCGACTGACGACCGCCCGCCGATCGGACATCTGAGGAAGGAGAACGCCATGGCGCACAAAACAACCCAGCCCCCCGAGCTCATCGCCCGACCACCCGAGCAATGGCCGTTCCGCCGCGTCGGGGGGCATAAGCGTGGCACCTGAGTTCACCGACGCCCAACTCGGCGCGGTCGCCGACGCACGGTACCTGATGCGCCGTGCATTCCGGATAATCGACAACGAGGCCCGCCGAATCGGGCTGGATCCACTGGCCTTTCAAGCTCTCGTGCAGCTCATGGGCGCGCCCACGAGGAGCAGGACTGTCGGCGAACTCGCGACTCGGCTGGACGTTCCGGCCGGGCTTGTGTCCCGGTTGCTTGGGGATCTGGAACGACTCGGCCACGTCCGCCGCCTGCCCTCTCCCGAGGACGGCCGAGTCAAGCTTGTCCGGGCCACGGCGAGCGCCGAGGACCTCGTCTTCACCGTCTACGCCCGGGTCAGGACAAGATTTCACGGCCTTCGCGACGACCTCGACGACGATCGGCGCCGCGAAGCCCTCCAGGTCTGGGCGGACAACTTCGGAGTTTCCCTCGCGGGGGCTGAGGGAAACCAGTTGGGCGATCGTGACCCAACGGCGGGTGGACAGCAGCTCCACGACCTCGCCAGGGATCGAATTGCCAAGTGAGCGAGGCCGCTGACGGTCGAAACCGGGAGCCACGCGTCTGCATTGGATGTGGTTGATCAGCGTCGACCGCGTCGGGGGTGATCCCGACTGGGCTTGACCCCGTTTGGTGGACACAGGGTCAGGCGGCTTGTGCCGTCTGAGTGAATGGGTCTTCCAACTCGACCGGCCGATCATACCGATGGCCGTGTGGCCGCCAGCGCCGTTGGTGGACCTGCTCGATCCAGTCGCGGACGGCCAGCCTTGGATCATCGCAAAGCACCGCGCCGCCAGCACCATCACCACCAGCAGCAACCGCGCCCCCATGAGCTCTCAGCGATGCTGGCCGATCCTTTGCTGGCGACCGGAACGGGGTCAGGTCACATGAGCTTCACATGGATCGACCCGAACGGGCCGATGCGCTCGCGTGAGGAGATCGCGCACGAGGTCAAAGCGGCACATACCCCTACGACGCGGCTTCAGCTCGGCCGAACTGGAGGAGCGTTACTCGTGAGGAGAACCTGCGCAACGCACTTTACTGATAGCTGTCAGGGCCGCGCCTCAAAAATCAGGTTGAACGGTGTCTGCGTCGCGCACCGGAACCGCGTGAACCCACCATCGTCGACCATCACTTTCCTCAACCGCCGCTCCCCGGCTTGCGCGCCCAGCGCCGGTCCGTGCCGCGCCAGCGACACCGGAACACAAATCAGCGATGACGCGCCGTAATACAGCCGGCCCACCGGATTCAAGTTCTCCGTGATGCTGTCGCGCGCGAACGGCTCGACGAGCAGGCAGTGGCCATCGGGTTTCAGTGCCTGTCTTGCGTGGCGAGCCGCGCCGGAGGGGTCGGCCATATCATGCAAGCAGTCGAAGAACGCGATGAGGTCATAGTCATCGCCGCGGTAGGACGTAGCGTCGGCCAGCTCGAAGCTCGCGTTGTCGACACCCGCTTTCGCCGCGCGCTCGCGTGCGGTTTCGATCGACGGGCCGTGGTAGTCGATGCCGACGAACTGCGAATTCGGAAATGCCTGCGCCATAAGGATTGTGCTCGCGCCGTGCCCACAGCCGACATCGGCCGCCCGGCCGCCGGCGGCGAGCTTATCGATGGCGCCGTCGAGTGCGGGCAGCCACGACGACACCAGATTCGCGTTGTAGCCGGCCCTGAAGAATCGCTCGGTGCCGTAGAACAGGCACCGATGATGCTCGCCCCATTCCATGCCGTCGCCGCTGCGGAAATTTTTGACCGCATCCTCGCGTACGTAGAACAGGTCTTGGACGATCTGGTAGGCGCCGGGCAGATCGACAGGACCGTTCGGGTCGGCGAGGCACAGCGCCTGTTCCCCGTTCAAGTAATACATGTCGCTGGTTTCGTCGTATTCGACGTAACCGCCGGCGGCCTGGTTCGCCAGCCACTCGCGAATGTAGCGGGCGTTCGTGCCGGTTTTCTGCGCCAGCTCCTCGGCTGACAAGCGGTGCCCGGCGAGCGCCGTATACAGACCGAGCTCGTCGCCGATCAACATCAGCACCGCGCTCACCGAGGCGCCGAGGTCCCCGACCGCCTTGCCGAGAAATGCGTTGAGTTTGTCTTCGGTAACGGTCATCGCCAGCTCCCTTTGCTCACAGCGGCATCAACGCTAGACCCCTCTGGGGTCAGCCGGTGCTGATTTCATATCGGCGCGATCCTTACGCGAAACGGGGCCAAGTTAGATGATCACACCCACACGGGCCGGTGGCCCCGCAATGGTCGCTCAAACGGCGGTTGGAAGTTGGCTGGGTGGGGTACCCAGGTGGGCATCCATGTGCATCTGCCATGCGGAGCCGGGTAGCGGGTGTTGTCAATGCATTTCCGTCCGTCGGTCACCGCGCGAGCCGCGCTGAGACGGGTCGTGCGCTCGTCGCTGCCACGTCCATCGGCGGCGGTCAGCGCTGCGGAGGAGTTGCGCCAGGGCGGCGTATGGGCGGCAGTGGGCGCCGAAATCCGGTGGGCGTTCACCCCTCCGCGGGCGTGGCTTTCCGGAGTGGCGGTGAACCTGGCCCTGTCTTTGGCGTGGCTCCTGGTGCAACCGCTGCACGCCGAGAGGCACCGCGACTGGGTGGTTTTGGTCGGCACCTACTTTTCGTCATTCATCCTGGCCGACGTCACCACGACCAATGTCCTCGGTGTGGACAACGTCCGCGTTGTGAAGGCCCTGCGTGACGGCGCACCGTTGTGGCGCATATTGCTCGCCAAGAACACCGCGCTGCTGGTGATCGTGGGGCTGCCCACGCTGATCGCGGCCGTGGTGCTGACTCTCGCCACCGAGCCGGCCGCTCGGTTGTGGGTGACCATCCCCGATGTCGCGTTGCCGATCCTGTCGTGGCTGGGAGTGGGAAACCTGGTGTCGGTCGTTTTTCCGGTGTCCTACGAGCCCTTGGTGCGTCGCTGGCGCCAGCGCGCCGACCTGCGCCGGACATTAGGCTGGCTGGCTCATCTCGCGTTGCCGTATGGGCTGTTCTATCTGGCCGATCCGATCTATGGAGCGCCTCGCACCTTCCTCTGGCACGACCTGCCCGCGGTGTTGGGACCGGCTTTGGGGCCGGCCGCGCGCAGCCTGAGTCATGTCGTGGCCGGTCTTGTCATCTGGCTCGCCGGGATCGCCGCCGCGGAAACATACGTCCGTCTCTACGGACTGCACGTCGTATGAGCGCCGTGGTTCTGCGATTGCTGATGATGGTTATGCCGGACTGCCAGTTGTCATCCCCAGGTCGGTTGCCGCCTGGGCCATGCGGGCGTCATAGGTGATGACCGCGCGCAGGGAGCGCCCGGCGCGCTGCGCGGCTGCGAGGTGGATCGCGTCGAGGGTGCGAAGCTGCCGCGGCGCGAGCATGCCGGCGTCATCGAGCAGGCCGCGGCTCAACGTCACCGTGTCGATGCTGTCCAGCAGGGCGCGAGCCTCAATCAGCGCGGGTTGGCCGCCCTCTGCAACCGCCCGCACAAGCTCCGTCCTGGCCAGCGCCGCCGTAAACAGAAGGTCTTGGGCGAAACGCTGCAGATAGGCACTCAAGGCGGCCGATTCAGCTTCCGCAACTACAAGTTTCACCAGCGCGGAGGTATGAAGGTAGAGCCGCATCGTGTCAGCGCTCATCGGAGCGCAGGCGCGCGAGCGCGGCGGAACCGCTGAAGCCGTAGTCGCGCGGTTTGAACTGGCGTGGGTTGGCTTGTCCGGTGGCCGGGACCACTTCGCCGGCGTGGATCAAGTCCAGCCACGGATCATCCGTGATCGGCACCAACCGTGCGACGGGGCGACCGCGATCGGTGATCTCGATCAGTTCCCCCGCTGCCACTCGCGACAAGTAGTGGCTCGCATTTTGTCGAAGTTCCCGCACGCCGATCGATTCTATGTGCTACAGTGTAGCACAATTCCGTGCCGGGTGGTCTGACCAACCTGGCACCGAAGCCGCGTTTCGGCAGGACGAACCACATTGATCCCGATCGGTCTCGCCGCGCAGGCGTGTCCGGCGGGCAAGCGCAGCGCGCATGCCGTGATGCGCGGTGGCAACAACAGTCAGCCTCTGCGCTATCAATGGCCGTTTCGGCGGTCATGACAGTGCGGATGCGGACGCGGGCGACCTTGTTGGAAACGCTTGTTGCGGGCCGCAGCCCGGGTAGATTGGTGATCTGATGGGAAGGCGCGCGCGGTTAGTTGGCGCGGTGCTGGCGGCTGTCACGTTCGTCGTCGCGCCGCTAGACGCCTCCCCCGCCGCGCACGCCGCCGACCATCACACCATCGTCTTGACCTTCGTCCGCCATGCGCAGTCCGGCGCCAACGCGGCGGGGGTCATCGACACCTCCGTGCCGGGCCCCGACATCACCGCCGCGGGTTATGGACAGGCTCTTGCTGTGGCCAGTCAGTTGAGCACCAACCGGTATGACGGGATTTACGCATCGACGATGGTCCGCACACAAGAGACGGCTGCGCCGCTTTCGCAAGCACTCGGCGAGCCCGTCGCGGTATTGCCCGGTCTGCGGGAAATCGAAGCGGGCCAGAACGAAGGACTACCCGAGGCGAATGCGCCGCAGTACCCGGCACCGCGGGCGTGGCTGCGCGGCGACCGAGCCGCGCGCATCCCGGGATCAGTCACCGGCGACGAATTCGAGTCGCGTTTCGATGACGCGGTCAAAGCCATCTACGACAGCGGTGAGACGAACCCCGTCGCGTTCTCCCACGGAGAAGCCATCATGTTCTGGGTCCTAATGAACGTGAAAAATCCCGATATGTCGCTGGCGAACGATCCGCTGCCCAACACGGCGCGTGTCGTGGTGACGGGAAACCCAAGCGATGGCTGGACCCTTGCCAACTGGAATGGGATGCCGGTGCCGGCATCATGACCCCCGGCTTCGCTGCGGTCACAACTGTCGTGTCGTCGAGTTGAGCAGGGGGCAGCGAGCAGCTGCACGTCTCATAGCAACTTCAGGGCCGGCGCATAGGTTCGGCCCATGGCCGCGATGCATTACGGCAGTAGGAGCAAGTAATGCTCAAGGTCAAGGAGGTGATGGCGCCATGATGGCACTCACGCCCGGCGCACAAATCGATGAACTGCGCCGCGCATTACGCGAGTCTGAGCAGCGCCGCCAAGGGGCCGAAATCCAGCTCGCCGATCGTGAACGCCGACTCGGCACCGCGTGCCAGACGATCGCCGCGCAAGATCACCAAATCGGCCGGCTCAGGGCCGAACTCGCTCGATTGCGCGGCGTGGGCGCGCCGGTGTAGATGGTGGCTTTGAGGTTGGTGTCGACGACGAAGTCGATGTCCTCGTCCGTCATCCGACGGTACGGATCGGGTCGGTGCCGTCCCAGCCCTCGGCGGCGTCCCGAATGAGCTTGTTGAAGGCCGACGAGATGTCGGTGAGTTCCATGATCTCGTAGATCGTCGCCGCCCCACCCGACGGCTCGACGTATGCGTAGCGCACCCCCTCCGCCTGACCTCCCAACCACACGACCGGCCATCCGGCAGCCTCGGCGTTACGCAACGCGGAGTCGAAATCGGTGCCCCACCAGGCAAGCTGGTGAAAGCCCTCGCGCCCGGACGCCAAGAACTCGGAGTAGACGGAGGGTGCGGAGTCCTCCTGCTGAATCACTTCCACCTGCATATCGCCGGTGTTGGCCAGGCCGAGCGACAGCGTCACCCGGCACGGGCGGCCGCGGTAGAGCACCCGTTGGGTCAGACCCCGCATCACGTAGAAAGGGCCGACGCCCGCCGCGAGCCACGACGCCACCCACCGGTCGAAGTCCTCGACGACATAGCCGATCTGGCGGACCGGGCCGGGAAACGGCGGCATGGCGCGACAGTATCGATTATTTAGACCATGGTCAACTCTTCTATGCGGTAAATATGGTTGCTATAGTGCGGCTATGCCGAACAACGGTAGGACGACAACTGCTGACCGCAGTCAGCGTCGAGCGTCTTACCAGCAGGCGCGATCGCGCGAGACCAAGCGCATCCTCGTACAGGCGGCAATGGCGCTGTGGCGCACAAACGGATATGCGAACACGACGGTCGCCGACATCTGCACGGCCGCGGGCGTCTCCAAGGCGCTGTTCTACTTCTACTTTCCCCGCAAAGAGGACGTGCTGTTCGAAGTCGGCGTGCTGTCGACCCTTTCGGCGCAACGCACCGCGCGTGCGCTGCTGGACAAGCAGTACGACGTGGCGTCGGTGATCGCCGCCGCGTTGGCGAGCCTCGAGCGTTCGATGGCACGCAACCCGCCCGAGCTGATCATCCAAACGATCCTCGAGGGATACCGCCACGAACACCGGATACTCGCCGGAGAAGAGTCGGCCGATGAGGACGTGGCAATGTTCACCGAGCTCTTCGCAAGAGCGCAGCGAGACGGCAAGTTGGCAGCCCACATCGACGTGGAGCACCTGGCCTACGTGGCCGGAACGCTCGTCAGCGAGGGGGCCCGACACTGGGCAGCCGGTTCGTTCGGGGACCGCTCGTTCGCCGACGTCGTGGGGGACGACATCGCCGCCGTCGTCGCCGGTTACACCCAAAAGGAGGCCTAATGGCATGGGACTTCGAAACCGACCCGCAGTACCACTCGCTGTTGGAGTGGGCGGATGGGTTTGTGCGCGAGGAGGTGGAGCCGCTGGATCTGGCCTGGCCGCACGAGCAGTTCGTGCCGTTGAACGAGACGCGGCGCAAGGCGATCGACCCGCTCAAGGAACAGGTGCGGCGCAAGGGATTGTGGGCCACCCATCTGGGCCCGGAGCTGGGTGGGCAGGGCTTCGGGCAGCTCAAGCTGGCGCTGCTCAACGAGATCCTCGGGCGGTCGCAGTGGGCGCCGATCGTGTTCGGCTGCCAGGCGCCCGACACCGGCAACGCCGAGATCATCGCCCACTACGGAACGCCCGAACAGAAGGAGCGCTATCTGCGCCCGTTGCTGGACGGCGAGATGTTCTCGAGTTATTCGATGACCGAACCGCAGGGCGGCGCCGATCCGACCCGATTCTCGACCCTGGCGGTGCGCGACGGCCACGACTGGGTCATCAACGGCTGGAAGTACTTCTCGTCCAACGCGAGGACGGCCTCGTTTCTCATCGTGATGGTGGTGACCAACCCCGATGTGAGTCCCTATCAAGGGATGTCGATGTTCCTCGTGCCCACCGGCACGCCCGGCGTCGAGATCGTCCGCAACGTCGGCCTCGCCGGCGAGCGCCTCAACGAGGGCTCGCACGCGCTCATTCACTACGACAACGTCCGGGTGCCGGCCGAGGCGCTCCTCGGTGGCGAAGGGCAGGCCTTCGTGATCGCCCAGACCCGCCTGGGTGGCGGGCGCATCCACCACGCGATGCGCACGATCGGTCTCGCCGCCAAGGCCCTGGACATGATGTGCGAGCGTGCGCTCTCCCGCCAGACCGCCGGTGGCCGCCTCTCGGACAAGCAGTTCGTGCAGGGCTACATCGCCGACTCGTACGCGCAACTGGCCCAGTTCCGGTTGTTCGTGCTCTACACCGCCTGGGAGATCGACAAGTACAACGACTACAAGAAGGTCCGCAAGGACATCGCGGCGGTCAAAGTGGTGCTGCCCACCGTCCTGCACGACATCGCCTGGCGGGCAATGCAAGTGCACGGCGCGCTCGGGGTCAGCAACGAGATGCCGTTCATGGGGATGATTCACGGCGCCGCGGCCCTGGGACTCGCCGACGGCCCGACCGAGGTACACAAGACCACGGTGGCCCGGCAGGTGCTGCGCGACTACAAGCCCAGCGACGACACGTGGCCCAGCGAGTGGATCCCGAGAAAACAAGAGGCGGCCAGGGCGAAGTTCGCCGAATACCTCGACCACGAAGTGGGGAACCTGTGATCGACACCGCCCGACTGGGCGACTGGATGGACGCCGCCGGCCTGCCCGGCACGGGCGCACCCATCGAGGTTCGGTTTCTCTCCGGAGGCAGCCAGAACGAGATCTACGAGATACGGCGCGGCGAGCAACGTTGCGTGATCCGCATCCCGCCGGCCACCGCCCCGCCGGACCGGGACGCGGGGATCTTGCGCGAATGGCGGATCATCGAGGCGCTCGACGGCACCGAAGTGCCGCATACCCCGGCGGTGGCCGTGTGCGCGGACTCGTCGGTGCTCGGCCGCACCTTCTATCTGATGGGGTTTGTCGACGGCTGGTCCCCGATGGGCCGAAAGGGCTGGCCCGCCCCCTTCGACACCGACCTCGACGCCCGCGCCGGGCTCGCCTATCAGCTGGCCGAGGGCATCGCACTGTTGTCGAAGGTGGACTGGCAGGCCAAGGGCCTGGCCGACCTGGGCCGCCCCGAGGGATTCCACGAGCGCCAAGTCGACCGCTGGACAAGCTTTTTCGACGGGATCAAAGGCCGGGAACTGGAGGGCATGGAAACCGCCACGAAGTGGCTGCGTACGCATCGCCCGATCGATTTCATCCCCGGCCTGATGCACGGCGACTACCAGTTCGCCAACGTGATGTACCGCGACGGGGCGCCCGCTCGCCTCGCCGCCATCGTCGACTGGGAGATGGGCACCGTCGGCGACCCCAAGCTCGACCTGGGCTGGATGGTTCAGGGCTGGCCGGAGGACACCGACGCGCCGGAGGCCGCCACCGCGAGTTACGTTGATCTACAAGGGATGCCATCCCGCTCGCAGCTGGTCGAGCACTACGGGAAGGTTTCGGGTCGGCAGGTCGACGACCTCGACTACTACCTGGTCCTGGCCAAATGGAAGCTGGCGATCGTTCTCGAACGCGGATTCCAGCGCGCCGGCGACGACGAGAAGCTGCTGGCGTTCGGGCCGATCGTCGGGGAGCTGATGGCCTCGGCTGCCGAGCTTGCCGAAACCAGCGACTACCGCGCCTGAGACGTGCGCGCCGCAGTCTGCCCGTCCTACGGGCCCCCGGAGGTTGTCCGCGTCCAAGAATGCCCGGTGCCGACACCGGCTTCCGGCCAGGTCCGGGTCCGCGTCGACACGGCCGCCGTGAACTATCCCGACGTGCTGCTGATCGCCGACAAATACCAGATCAGCGTGCCGCCGCCGTTCATCCCCGGCAGTGAATTCGCGGGTGTCATCGACGAAATCAGCGAAGCCGGAACCGATTTCGGTGTCGGTGACCGCGTCACCGGTACCGGCCTGTACGGTGCCTTCGCCGAAGAGGTGGTGGTGCCCGCCGACAGCCTCAGCCGCATACCCACCGGCATCGACCTGCGCACCGCTGCCGCTTTCGGTGTCGCCTACCGCACCGCGTACCACACCCTGCGATCGGTGGCGCGAGTGCAGGCGGGCGACGAACTGGTCGTGCTCGGCGCCGGCGGCGGGGTCGGCCTGGCCGCCGTGCAGCTCGCCGTGCAGCTGGGCGCCGCCGTCACCGCGGTCGCCTCATCAGACGAAAAACTCGCCGTCGCACACTCTTACGGCGCGCGTCACCTCGTCAACCATCGGTCGGGCGATATCCGGGCCGCGCTTCGCCGCACGATTCCCGGCGGAGCCGACGCCGTCATCGACCCGGTCGGCGGGGACCTGTCCGAGCCGGCGCTGCGAGCGCTGCGTCGCGGCGGCCGCTTCGTCACGGTCGGCTACGCCTCGGGCGTGATCCCCCGCATCCCGCTCAACCTCGTGCTCGTCAAGGGCGTGCAGGTTCTGGGCTTCGGTTTCCAGGACGTCGCACCGGCGGAATTCACACGCAACGAGGCGGAGCTTCGGGAGCTTCTCGCCACGGGCCGCGTCGCGCCGCACATCGGCGCGACGTTCCCACTGGCCGAAACCGCACGCGCGCTACGCCACGTCGCCGACGGTAAGGCCATCGGAAAGGTTCTGGTCGACGTCGCCGGCGCTTCTTCGAGGGCGGAGCTAGCCGGCGGGGGTCAGATCGGCAGCCACCGATGAACGCCTCATCGACCCGCTGCGGAACGTCTCAGTGGGCTCGACCGCCACGTCACGCACAGCCGCCGCGGCCAGCGCCTGCGCCTTGAACGCCCGCGCGGCCGCGCTCAGCCGGTGCTGCACCGAGTCGATGCTCTTGGTCAGCTCCGCCGGCCACCTCTTCCCCCAGAGCGTCACTTCCGTGGCGCCGTGGTCGAGGGCCCTGCGCACACCGAACCGGACCCGCGAGTCACGATCGAAGAGATCAGTCGCGACCGCCAGGCTCTGCGGCCGGGGGCGACGTCCCCACGACGCCAGCGCGTGCTCGAGGTCGAGCGTCTCGACCCCGAGGATCTGCAGCGGCCGATCGTCGGAGCCGTCGGCGACGAGAACCGTGACATCCCACCCGGCCATCACCCGGTCGAAAAGCCAACCGCCGGCGAACACGACAGCCTCCGGCACGCTCGGGGCGACGACGTCGAGCCGATACCTCATATCCTGCTCGGGGGCTCGAGGTCGCGAGCCAGGGATTCGGTGTACCCCTTGAACACCTCGGCCAGCGGTATCGATGGATCGAGCAACCATGTGGTCTCCATTCCGGTTACAAAGGCGATGATCTCCACGGCTTTTTCGGCCGCATCCAAGTCCGCGCGGTATTTTCCGGCGTGCCGACCCCTGCGGAGGAGTTCGGCCACGATGTCCACCGCGCCGCGATACCTCGTGAGGAGACGGTCGTGCAGCGGAGCGTCGGGCAGGATGTTCTCCACCAGCAGCACGGTGAACGTCCCCACCAGTTCGGGTGCCCTCTCGAACCTCTCGGCCACCCGCCTGATCTCGGTAACCAGGTCGCCGGAGGTGTCCGCGTGGGCGTCGTCGTCGGCGTCACGGGCGTCGAGCACGGCGTTGAGAAGCTGCTCCTTGGACTCGAAATGATGCAGCAGCCCGGCCGGGGTCACCCCGGCCTCTTTGGCGATCTGGGCCAGTGAGGTGTTGCGCCATCCGTTGCGTGCGAGCAGGCGCTCCGCGACCGCCAGAATCCGTTGCCTGCGGTCCTCGCCCTTGGCAAGAAGTGTGGCGTAGGGCCGTGGGGCGGACACCGAACTCCTCCGTTCAACCAACCTAGTGAACACACAGTAGGTTGGTTGGGGCGGCTGTGACAAGGGTCTCAGTGAGAAAATTTCTCGACCGGGTCGCTCGGCTCTCCCCGAGCGGGCGGTCCCCCGGCGCGGAGGTCACAAGCCGAGCGACTTGGCGATGATCATCTTCATCACCTCGCTGGTGCCCGCGTAGATCCGGGCCACCCGGGCATCCGTGTACAGCCGGTCTCGGCGCACCGGGTCTCCCCGATCGTGCCGGTCTTACGAGACGAGCTCGACCAGCGTGGCGTTGGCCGTCCCTCCGCCCTCGCACATGGTCTGCAGTCCGTAGCGAATCCCGTTGTCCCGCATGTGATGAACCATGCGAGTCATCAGGACCGCCCCCGAAGCGCCGAGTGGATGACCGAGCGCGATCGCACCACCGAGCGGATTGAGCTTCTTCTCGTCGGCGCCGGTATCGGCAAGCCAGGCCAGCGGCACCGGCGCGAACGCCTCGTTGACCTCGAAAACCCCGACCTCGTCCAAGCCGACGCCGGCCTTGTGAAGAACCTTCTCGGTGGCCGGTATCGGGCCGGTGAGCATCAGGACCGGATTCGCCCCGGTGACCGCGCCGGCGCGGTAGCGCACGATCGGCGTCAACCCCAGCTGGAGCGCGTTCTCGGCGGTCATCACCAACAGCGCGGCCGCGCCGTCGGAGAGCTGCGACGAATTGCCTGCGTGGATCACGCCGTCGTCGGTGAACGCGGGCTTGAGCCCGGCGAGTTTTTCGACCGTGGTCCCGCGCCGCACCCCCTCGTCCGCCGTCACCACCGCTCCGTCGCCGGTGAACACCGGCACGATCTGGGCATCGAAGGCGCCTGCGTCCTGGGCCGCGGCGGCACGCTCGTGCGATGTCGCGGAATACTCGTCGAGGCGGGTGCGCGAGAAACCCCACTTCTGAGCGATCAGCTCAGCCGAGATGCCCTGGTTGAACGAGAAATCGTCATAGCGCTCGAGGACTTTCGGCCCGTACGGCATGCCGGTGGCCCGCGCGGCGCCCAGCGGCACCCGGCTCATCACCTCGACACCGCCCGCCACCACAATGTCCTGCTGGCCGGACATCACCCCCTGCACGGCGAAGTCCAGCGCCTGCTGGCTCGATCCGCACGCGCGGTTGACCGTCGTCGCGGGGATGCTCTCGGGCCATCCCGCGGCCAGCACCGAGTAGCGGCCGATGTTGGAGGACTGGTCCCCGACCTGGGAGACGCACCCCCACACCACGTCGTCGACGACCTCGGGCTCGAGGCCGGCCCGCTCCAGCAGCTCATTGAGCACGACGGCGGACAGGTCGGCCGCGTGCATGCCGGACAATCCACCGTTGCGCTTGCCCACGGCGGTGCGGACCGCCTCGACGATCACGGTTTCACGCATCTCGGGTTTCTCCTGTCCTGTCAGGCCGCGCGCTGGAGTAGGCAGGTCCTATCGTGCCCCGCTCGCGCAGCGCGGCAATCTCGTCGTCGCCGAAGCCCAAATCGGCGAGGACCGAGTCGGTGTGCTGCCCCAGGCCGGGAACGGCGCCCATCGGGGGTTCGTATCCGGAGATGACCGGCGGTGGCAGCAGCGCGGGGATCGGGCCGTTGGGCGTATCGATCTGTCGCCACCGGTCGCGCGCGGACAGCTGAGGGTGCACCAGCACTTCGCTCGGCGTGTTGTAGCGCGCGTTGCCGATACCGGCGGCATCCGCGGTCTTCTGGACATGCGCCAGGTCGTGCTGTGCGCACCAGGTCGCGATCGCCTCGTCGAGGATGTCGCGGTGCGCGACCCGTCCTGGGTTGGTCCGGAACCGCTCGTCGTCGGCCAAGTCGGTGCGCTGCAGGATGTCTCGGGCCAGTCGCTGCCATTCGCGGTCGTTGGTGGTGCCCAGTACCACGGTCTGCCCGTCGGCGGTGGGATAGGCACCATACGGGGCCACGGCCGGCGAGCTCATGCCCAGCGGCTGCTGGTCGATCCCGGAGTGCCGGGTGTAGTTGAGTTGGTAGCCCATCACTTCGGTCATCGTGTCGAACAGGCTCACGGTAACCGCGGGAGCCGCAGCGCGATCCTTCGCGCACAGCAGCGCGAGGATGGACACAGCGGCGTAGAGCCCGGAGCTGACGTCGGCCACCGGCGGCCCCGGCTTGGCCGGCGCGCCGGGATTGCCGGTGACGGCGCACGTCCCCGATTCGGCCTGCACGAGAAGGTCGTAGGCGCGTTTGTGGGACAGCGGGCCGCCCGCGCCGTACCCGTCGATCTCGGCCGCGATGACGCCGGGATGCCGCACCGCCACGTCCGCGGGCGACACCCCGAGCCGGGCGGTGGAGCCGGGTGCGAGATTGGAGACCAACACGTCGGCACGGTCGAGCAACCGGTGCAGGATGTCGATGCCGGCGGGCGACTTCAGGTCGAGCGTCACGGACTCCTTACCCCGGTTGACCCAAACAAAGTGCGCCGCAAGGCCGTTGACGACATCGTCGTAGTGGCGTGCGAAGTCCCCACCGTCCGGGTTCTCCACCTTGATGACCCGCGCGCCGAAGTCCGCCAGCGTGCGGGTGCACATCGGCGCCGACACGGCCTGCTCCAGGGCCACCACCGTGACTCCGGCCAGCGGTCCCTGCGATGCCGCGGTCGCGGGCATCACATCACCATGCCGCCGTCCACCGGCAGCACCTGGCCCGTGATGTAGGAAGACGCGTCGCAGGCGAGGAAGACGAACGCGCCGGCGATCTCCTCCGGTTGCGCCCACCGCCGCAGCGGGATTCGCGCCAGCATCGTGGCGGCGAACTTCTCGTTGGTGCGGATCGTCTCGGTCATGGGGGTGGCCGCCAGCGGCGCGAGCGCATTGACGAGGATGTTCTTGCGGGCCAGCTCACGCGCCAGCGACTTGGTGAAGCCGATGATGGCGGCCTTGGCGGCCGAGTAGTTGACCTGGCCGAGCGTGCCGGTGATGCCCGCCGACGACGTGACGTTGATGATCCGGCCGGTGCCGTCCGTCGGCATGAACCGCAGCGCGGCCTGCGAGCAATGGAACGCTCCCATCAGGTGCACATCGATCAGCCGACGGAAGTTCTCCTCGGAGATGTCGGCGAACATGGCCGGCGCCGTCACACCGGCGTTGTTGACCAGAATGTTGAGGACGCCGTCGGTGAGCGCGGCCGCCTGCGCCACGGCGGCATCCGCGGACGCGCGGTCGGCCACATCGAGCGCGGCACTGTCGGCCCGGCCCCCGCCGGCGCTGATCCGATCCGCCGCCGCCGCGGCGGCGTCCTTGTCGATGTCGGTCACCAGCACGGCCGCGCCGGCGTCGGCCAGCGCCTGCGCGACCGCGGAGCCGATACCGCCGGCGGCGCCGGTGACCAGCGCCGAGCGCCCGGTGAGGTCGAACAGCGGGTTGTTGTCGGTCATCAGTAACTCCTCGGCAAGCCCAGGACGTGTGACCCCAGGTAGTTCAGGATCATCTCCTGGCTGATCGGAGCGATCTTCATCAGCCGCGACTCGCGGAAGTACCGCGACACGTTGTATTCCTCGGCGTAGCCCATCCCGCCGTGTGTCTGCAGCGCACGGTCGGCGGCGGCGAAACCGGCGTCGGCGCACAGGTATTTCGCCGTGTTCGCCTCGCGCCCACAGGGTTTGCCGTTGTCATAGAGCCACGTTGCCTTGCGCAGTACCAGCTCGGCCGCGTCGAGGCGCGCCAGCGAATCCGCGAGCGGGAACTGCAGGCCCTGGTTCATGCCGATCGGCCGGTTGAACACGTGCCGCTCGTTGCCGTACTTGACCGCCTTGTCGAGCGCGACCCTGCCGATGCCCAGCGCCTCGGCGGCGATGAGCATCCGTTCCGGGTTGAGGCCGTCGAGGATGTACTGAAAACCCCTGCCCTCCTCGCCGACACGGTCGGCCACCGGCACCCGCAGGCCGTCAATGAACACCTCGTTGGAGCTGACCGCGTTTCGGCCCATCTTGCTGATCGGCCGGATGTCGACATGCCCGGGATCGAGATCGGTGAGGAACAGCGTCATGCCGTCCGTCTTCTTGGTGACCTCGTCGTACGGCGTGGTCCGGGTCAGCAGGAGGATCTTCTCGGACTCCTGCGCCTTGGAGATCCAGACCTTGCGGCCGTTCACGACGTACTCGTCGCCGTCGCGCCTGGCGAACGTGGTGATCCGGGAGGTGTCCAGCCCGGCACCGGGTTCGGTGACACCGAAGCACACGTGCAGGTCGCCGTTGACGATCCGGGGCAGCGTACGGGCCTTGAGTTCGTCGGAGCCGTGCTTGACCACGGGCTGCATTCCGAAGATCGAGAGGTGGATGGCGCTGGCGGCGTTCATCGCGCCGCCGGACCGGGCGATCTCCTCCAGCAGGATGGTGGCCTCGGTGATGCCCAGACCGTGGCCACCGTACTGCTCCGGGATCGTCATGCCGAGCCAGCCGCCGTTGGCGATGGCGTCGTAGAACTCCTGCGGGAATTCGTGCGCCTGGTCCTTCTGCATCCAGTAGTGGTCGTCGAACCTGCGCGCGAGCTCGGCGACGGACTTACGGATCAGTTCCTGATCGTCGGTCAGCTCGAAACTCATCCCGCCGGGCACAACCACATCTCCTCTTGATCCTCTCGCCAGGGCGACTTGCCGGCTAACAGTCGGGAACAGAGTCACGGTGCGCCGGTGCGGACGGACCGTTCACGCACGGGCGCACTGGTCTGTGACTCGACCTCAGTCCTGGTTACCCGTCAACGTCTTGGCATTCGCCGCGAATTGGGCGAAGGTGGCGCCGGACTTCTCGCGGTGGCTGAGGGCCTGGATGGAGACGTCGTGGCCTTCGGCGGCTTTGCGCAGCGCGCCGACGGTGGCCTGTTCTCTGGGGATGTGGCTGAACGGGTCAAACGAGTACCAGCGCATGGCGTTCTGGTAGGTCATCTTGTTGATCTCGTCGTCGGGCACGTCGTTCTCGGTGAGCACCTCGTGCAGCTGCTCGGGTGCGCCCGGCCACATCGAGTCGCTGTGCGGGTAGTCGGCCTCCCAGCAGATGTTGTCGATGCCGATCTGGTTGCGCAGCTTGACCCCGACCGGATCAGAGATGAAGCACGTCAGGAAGTGCTCCCGGAATACCTCAGAGGGCAGCTTGCCGCCGAAGTCCTGGCCCGTCCACGTCGAATGCATCTCATAGGTGCGGTCCGCACGCTCAAGGAAGTACGGGATCCACCCGGTGCCCCCCTCGGACAACGCGACCTTGAGATCGGGGTACTGCTTGATCGGCTTGGACCACAGCAGATCCGCGGCGGCCTGCACGATGTTCATCGGCTGCAGCGTGATCATCACGTCCATCGGCGCGTCGGGCGAGGTGATCGCCAACCGCCCCGAGGACCCGATATGCACATTCATCACGGTGTTGGTGTCACACAGCGCCTGCCACAACGGATTCCAATACTCGTCGTGGAAACTGGGATACCCCATCGCGGCCGGGTTCTCGGTGAACGTCAGCGCGTGCACACCCTTCTTGGACACCCGGCGCACCTCATCGGCACAGGCCTGGGCGTCCCAGATCACCGGCAACGCCATCGGGATGAACCGGGCCGGGTATGCCCCGCACCAGTCCTCGATGTGCCAGTCGTTGTAGGCCTGCAGCAGCGCCAGCGAGAACTCGGGATCATCGGTGGCGAACAACCGGCCGGCGAAGCCGGGGAAGGAGGGGAAGCAGACCGAGCCCAGGATGCCGCCCGCGTTCATGTCCTTGACGCGCTCGTCGACCTGGTAACAGCCCGGCCGGATCTCGTCGAGACCCTGCGGCTCGAGTCCGTACTCCTCCTTGGGCCGGCCGGCCACCGCGTTCAGCGCCACATTGGGGATCACGACGTCGCGGAACTGCCAGGTGTCCGAGCCGTCGGGGTTGTGCACCAACCGCGGCGCCTCGTCGAGGTAGCGCGTCGGCAGATGGTTCTTGAACATGTCGGGCGGCTCGACGATGTGGTCGTCGACGCTGATCAGGATCATGTCGTCTTTGTTCAAGGCC
>NZ_DATFYW010000160.1:0-38258 GCF_035314905.1 Mycobacterium sp. | reverse complement strand
CCCGTCGTCGTCGCCAACTCCGAGGGCTCGCGCACCACGCCATCCGTCGTCGCGTTCGCGCGCAACGGCGAGGTGCTGGTGGGCCAGCCCGCCAAGAACCAAGCGGTGACCAACGTCGACCGCACCGTCAGGTCCGTCAAGCGGCACATGGGCACCGACTGGTCGATCGAGATCGACGGCAAGAAGTACACCGCGCAGGAGATCAGCGCGCGCATCTTGATGAAGCTGAAGCGCGACGCCGAGAGCTACCTCGGTGAGGACATCACCGACGCGGTGATCACGGTCCCCGCCTACTTCAACGACGCCCAGCGCCAAGCCACCAAGGAGGCCGGCCAGATCGCCGGGCTCAACGTGCTTCGCATCATCAACGAGCCCACCGCCGCGGCGCTGGCCTACGGGCTCGACAAGGCCGACAGGGAGCAGACGATCCTCGTGTTCGACCTCGGTGGCGGCACGTTCGACGTCTCGCTGCTCGAGATCGGCGAGGGTGTCGTCGAGGTCCGCGCGACCTCGGGTGACAACCACCTCGGCGGCGACGACTGGGACCAGCGCATCGTCGACTGGCTGGTCGACAAGTTCAAGAGCCAGACCGGCATCGACCTCACCAAGGACAAGATGGCGATGCAGCGGCTGCGTGAGGCGGCCGAAAAGGCCAAGATCGAGCTGTCCTCGAGCCAGAGCACCTCGATCAACCTGCCCTACATCACCGTCGACGCGGACAAGAACCCGCTGTTCCTCGACGAGCAGCTGACGCGCGCCGAGTTCCAGCGGATCACGCAGGACCTGCTGGACCGCACCCGCAAGCCGTTCCAGTCGGTGATCGCCGACACCGGCATCTCGGTGTCCGACATCCACCAGGTGGTGCTTGTCGGTGGCTCCACCCGGATGCCCGCGGTGACCGAACTCGTCCGCGAGCTGACCGGCGGCAAGGAGCCCAACAAGGGCGTCAACCCGGACGAGGTTGTCGCCGTGGGCGCCGCGTTGCAGGCCGGTGTGCTCAAGGGTGAGGTGAAAGACGTTCTGCTGCTTGACGTCACCCCGCTGTCGCTGGGCATCGAAACCAAGGGCGGCGTGATGACCAAGCTGATCGAGCGCAACACCACGATCCCCACCAAGCGGTCAGAGACGTTCACCACGGCCGACGACAACCAGCCGTCGGTGCAGATCCAGGTCTACCAGGGTGAGCGCGAGATCGCCGCGCACAACAAGCTGCTCGGCAGCTTCGAGCTGACCGGCATCCCGCCGGCCCCGCGCGGCGTGCCGCAGATCGAGGTCACCTTCGACATCGACGCCAACGGCATCGTGCACGTCACCGCCAAGGACAAGGGCACCGGCAAGGAGAACACCATCCGCATCCAGGAAGGCTCCGCCCTGTCCAAGGAGGAGATCGACCGGATGGTCAAGGACGCCGAGGCGCACGCCGAAGAGGACCGCAAGCGGCGCGAGGAGGCCGACGTTCGCAACCAGGCCGAGACGCTGGTCTACCAGACCGAGAAGTTCGTCCAGGAACAGCGCGAGGGCGAGGGCGCCTCGAAGGTGCCCGAGGAAACGCTGAACAAGGTCGACGCCGCGGTGGCCGACGCCAAGACGGCGCTGCAAGGCACCGACATCAACGCGATCAAGTCGGCGATGGAGAAGCTCGGCCAGGAGTCGCAGGCACTGGGGCAGGCCATCTACGAGGCCACGCAGGCGGCGCAGGCCGGAGGCGGCGGCGGATCCGGCGGTAGTGAAGACGACGTGGTGGATGCCGAAGTGGTCGACGACAACCGGGAGAACCAGTGACCCGTCCCACGGATGAAGCGCACGAACCGGTGACCGTCACCGACAAGCGGCGCATCGATCCTGAGACCGGAGAGGTGCGCGAGGCTCCTGGCGGTGCGGCCCCCAGCGGGGCCGCACCGCAGGAGCCCGCACCGTCCGATGACGCCGCCGAGTTGAAGGCCACCCTGCAACGCGTGAAGGCCGAGTACGACAACTACCGGAAGCGCTCCGTTCGCCAGGAGCAGGCCGCGGCCGAGAGGGCCAAGGCCGCCGTGGTCGCCCAGTTGCTGCCGGTGCTCGACGATCTCGATCGCGCGCGCAGCCACGGTGACCTGGAGTCCGGGCCGCTGCGCGGTCTCGCCGACAAGTTGTCGAGCGTGCTCGAGGGGCTCGGGCTGTCGGCGTTCGGCGACGAGGGCGACGAGTTCGATCCCGAGCGCCACGAAGCCGTGCAGCACGAGGGTGACGGCACCAAGCCGGTGATCGGTTCGGTCCTGCGGCGCGGCTACCAACTTGGTGACCGCGTGATTCGCCACGCGCTGGTCGGTGTCGTCGACACGGTCGACGGCGGCCCCGCCGAGGAAGCATCGGAGACATCCGATATCGGCGCCGCCGCCCAGGCCGACACCGCAGAATCAGAATCGCCGGCCGGCTGATCGCGGCCGGAACCACCGGACGAGACCGACAATGACACAGGGTAAGGAGGTGACGCTCAGTGGCTCAACGCGAATGGGTTGAGAAGGACTTCTACAAGGAGCTGGGCATCCCCTCTGACGCCAGTCAGGAAGACATCAAGCGGGCCTATCGCAAGCTCGCCCGCGAATTGCACCCCGACGCCAACCCGGACGATCCGCGGGCCGAGGAGCGGTTCAAGGCCGTGTCGGAAGCGCACAACGTGCTGTCGGATCCCGCCAAGCGCAAGGAGTACGACGAGACGCGCCGGCTGTTCTCCGAGGGCGGCTTCGGACGTCGCTTCAGCGCAAGCAATTTCGGCGGATTCGGTGGCGCGGGCGACGCCACCGAGTTCAACCTCAACGATTTGTTCGATGCCGCGGGGCAGACGGGCGGCGCCAACATCGGCGACCTGTTCGGCGGGTTGTTCGGCCGGGGCGCCTCGCCGCGGCCAAGTCGTCCGCGTCGCGGTAACGACCTGGAAACCGAGACCGAGCTGGACTTCCTGGAAGCCACCAAGGGTGTCGCGATGCCGTTGCGGCTCACCAGCCCCGCGCCGTGCACGAACTGTCACGGCAGCGGTGCGCGCCCGGGCACCAGCCCGAAGGTCTGCCCCACCTGCAACGGCTCCGGGGTGATCAACCGCAATCAGGGCGCCTTCGGGTTCTCCGAACCGTGCACCGACTGCCGCGGGACCGGCTCGATCATCGAGCACCCGTGCAGCGAGTGCAAAGGCACCGGCGTCACCACCCGCACCCGCACGATCAACGTCCGGATCCCGCCAGGCGTGGAGGACGGCCAGCGCATCAGGCTTCCCGGCCAGGGTGAGGCCGGGCTGCGGGGTGCGCCCTCCGGCGACCTCTACGTCACCGTTCATGTGCGTCCCGACAAGGTGTTCGGCCGCGACGGCGACGACCTGACCGTGAACGTGCCAGTCAGCTTCCACGAATTGGCCTTGGGTACAACGCTTTCGGTGCCGACGCTGGAGGGCAAGGTCGGGGTCCGGGTGCCCAAGGGCACCGCCGACGGGCGCATCCTGAGGGTGCGCGGTCGCGGGGTACCGAAGCGCGACGGCGGTCACGGCGACCTGCTGGTCACCGTGAAGGTCGCGGTTCCGCCGAACCTGGAAGGCGCGGCCCTCGAAGCGCTGGAGAAGTACGCCGCCGCCGAGCGGGCCAGCGGGTTCGACCCGCGGGCCGGATGGGCGGGCTCGCGATGAGCAGGTCCGACGAATCCCGCACGTTTCTCATCTCCGTGGCCGCTCAGCTCGCCGGCATGCACGCTCAGACGCTGCGCACCTACGACCGGCTGGGGCTGGTCAGACCGCGGCGAAGCACCGGCGGCGGTCGCCGCTACTCCGAACGCGACGTCGAGCTGCTCCGCGAGGTGCAACGGCTGTCGCAGGACGAGGGTGTCAACCTGGCCGGCATCAAGCGGATCATCGAGCTGACGAACCAGGTGGACGCCCTGCAGTCACGGCTGCAGGAAATGGCCGAGGAGATCGAGGATCTACGTGCCAACCAGCGCCGCGACGTCGCGGTGGTGCCAAAGAGCACCGCACTCGTAGTCTGGCAGCCCCGCAAGGGGCGGTAGTGGTCAAATAGCAGGGTGTCAGCGACCACCGTGGCCGGGGGGTGTATGCACCGGGGCGCGGTATGGCTTGCCGTGTTGCTGGTGGCCGTCGCGGCGGCCTGTTCCCACACCGACGCCAACCCCAACAAGCCCCCGGAACGCCAGCCACAACTGGACCAGCTGACGCAACAGCTGCAACACATGCCGGGGGTCGTTGCGGCGACCGACAAGCTGGTCAACGACCCGGACCAAGGCCAGGTCTACTTCAATGTCGACATCCAGCTGGCCGACGACATCAGCGGCGATCAGCTCGCCGCTATCACCGGCAAATATCTCGACAACCTTCAGGCGGTCGACTACAGCCCCTACAAAGGCAACTTCCGGGCCAGGCGGGGCTTTGACTACTTCACGATCGACACCGGCGCCCATGACATCACCAACGCCGACCAGATCACGCGGCAGGCCCACAGCTGGGTCGACATGCTGCACGCATTCCCCGACGCGACTCTGTTCTTCCGGCCCACGATCGTGGCCGGAAAGGACTCGTCAGCCAATCATCCGGCCAGCGGCACGATCACCATTCCGATCGACGCCGACTACACCGACGTTGCCTCGACATTCGCCACGCTGGGCGGCAAGTTCGGTGAGCTGAGCACTGGCGAGTGGAAGGTCATCGCGGGCAAGAGCCTCGGCGGGGGCATCGAAACGTCCGGACGCCTGCCGAACCAGGCGGAAATCGACGCGTGGAACAGGCTCAACGGCGACCAGTTCATCCCGCATATCGACGTGATGTCGATCGACAGTTCGGGTAACGGGCCGCCGCTGTGGGTTTCCGAGGGACCGCAGTCGGCCGATCCCGACGTCGCGATCCGGCTCGCACGCGCGCACTTGCCGATCGTCGCGACGCTGCGCCCGCCGATCCTCTACACCGCCAGTGACCAAATGGAACGACGCCTGGACAGCCAGGGTCGTGCCGTCGGGCCGGTGGCCATCACGATCGGTGGGTGCACACAGCGTGCCTACCAGCCCACCCCCGCCGAGCAGCAGCTGATCGACCAGTACGAGAAGTGCGAATAGGCCTTACTCGTTGATCACCCTGACCGTGAACGCCGCGGTCGCCGGCTCGTTCTGGGTGGCCACCCTGAAGTTGCCGCGGCGCAGCGCGTCGGTCGGCGCTGCCATCGGCTCGAAACACACCACGTCGTCGGTGGTCGGCGCGAAGATCTGCGCCGCCGGGAAACCCTCGTCGAAGACCACCTCGATGCGACGGCCGCCGCCGGACACCGCGAACACCGCACCCTGCGGGACCTCGTCGTATCCGTTGTCGAACTCCTTGTCCCGCAACAGCTCTGCACCGGCCGGGTGCGGCTGTGACGCGCCGGTGGGCAACCCCCACGCGTCGACGAGAAGGTGGCGCATGGCGGGGGTTTCGATCTGCCACTGTGCGCGGGGCACCTCCGGGATCTGAAAGTAGGGGTGAAAGCCGAAGCACAGGGGCACGGGCGCGGCGGTGGTCGGGCGCACGGTGGTCTTCACGGTCAGCGCACGATCGGATAGCGTCATCTCCAGCGTCAGCTTGTGCGGGAACGGGAAGCAGGCGAGCAACCGCGGCGTGGCGCCGAAGTCGAGTTCGGCGGTCAATCGGTTCTCGGTTTGCCCGGTGGTCCGCCAGCCGGGATATGCGGCGAGCACACCGTGAATAGGCACGCCGTGTTCGTCGGTGCGGACACCGCCGACACCCGACACCAATGTGACGATCCCGCCGTCGACGGCATAGTTGTTCGCACTGAGCCGGTTTGCCCACGGGTAGAGGATCGGGATGCCCATGGTCTTGCCGGTCGTCACGTACGCATGCAGGCCGCGGCGCTGGCCGAGGAGCTCCACGCCGTCGTCGGACAGGGAGGTTCCGATCATCCCAGCGGCAGGGACGAATTGGGCGGTCAGCTTCGACGACGGATCGGTCAACGTCACGGCGGGCACTTGAGGCATGACGTTGATCGTGCCATGACAGCACGGGTGAAGTTCAAGCCGTTGCCGTAATGAGCCGCGTCGCAGGCGCCGCTACAGGTGCGGCTGCACAAGGATCCCGCGACGCAACGCCGGGCCGATGTTGGCCATGATCCGATCCAGCAGTGCGGCGTAGACGGTCCCGTCGTTGACGATTTCCATCATCCCGTGGTGGAACAGATACGCCTCGATGCGTCGGTCAATCGGCCAGTCCGAGTAAACGGGCCCCGTGAATTCCGATCTGAGGAACCTCCAGGCGACCGCGTCGAGCTCCTGTCGGGTCATTTTCAGCTCGCCAGCGGGCGCCATCGCCATCCCTTTCGGTTGAGGGGTCGCCCCCATGGTTGATCGATCCGACCGGCGTTAATAGGGACGAAGGTCATCAAAAGCGGCCGCCAATTGTCCTTATGCGATCGGATCGTGGTGAATGCGTTCGGGTGGAGCCCCTTTGGCGATGAGGGCAGCTTTGGTCGCAGCAACCATGTGCGGTCCGCCGCAGATCAGTATCTGTCTGTCGCCCCAGGCGCCGTACTTCGTCACGACCTCGGGCAGCCGTCCGGTCTGACGCACGTTCAGCCCCCTGGGTGGCTGCACGTCGGGGTACCGCGCCGCCCACGGGGGGTCCTGGTTGTACTCCGAGACCGGCGACACCACCAGCCACGGGCTGTGCGCGGCGATGTGCCACAGTGTGCGCAGGTCGTACAGCTCGCACGGGTAGCGCGCGCCGAAGAACAGGTGCACGCGCGGGTTATGACCGTAGCGCGTGAGGTCCATGATCAGGGCGCGTAGCGGCGCCAGCCCGGTGCTGCCCGCCACCATCAGCACGTCTCCGCCGTCGCGGTCGATCTCCATCGCCCCGAGGGGGCTCGACAGCCGCCACCGATGCCCCGGCCGCGTCTCATTGACGATCGCCGTGCTGACCATGCCGCCGAGCACCGAGCGAACATGGAACTCGATCGTCCCGCCCGGGTCGGCGGGCACGGCCGGGCTCAGGTAGCGCCAGCGGCGCGGGCACTGTGGAACCTCCACGTTGACGTACTGGCCGGGGAAGTAGTCCATCGGGCGGTCGAGCTGTAGCCGCACCACGGCCAGGTCGCGAGAGACTCGCCGGTGCTCGACGACGCTGCCGTCCCACCATGCCGGCCCGGCGTCGATGTCGGCGGCTCCCTTCATCACCCCGATGATCAACGCCAACGCTTCGCGGACGGTCTGCTCGAGCGCCGGATCCCACTCGTCGATCAGCCCGCTGCGCAACGTGTTGTACAGCGCGTCGTGCATCGTCTGGTAATGCCGTTGCACGACACCGTATTTGCGGTGGTCGCGGCCGAGCTGCGCGAGGAACGACACCGGCTCCTCGGCGCGCTGGGCGATCAGCTCGTTCAGCACCCACGTCATCGCATGGCCGAACGCGGCCCGCTGCCCGCTCATGTCCGGCGGGAACAGGTCTCGGACGGAGGGGTCGATCGCAAACCAGTGGGTGTAGAAGCGGCGGATCAGTTCGTCGCCGCCCAGCCGCGGATCCAGGGCGGCGAGCAGCTTGCGCAGTCCGCTGCGATCCTCCAGTCCCACGCCCGCTGATCTTAGGCCGGGCTGCGGCGCAGCGCGGCGCTCACGATCAGCGCGGTCCCAGCCACCGCCCAGCAGGTCAACACCCCTGTTGCGGGTCCGGCGCCGGCACCGTCGGAGAACGCGGCAGGTCGCTACAGCGCGTGGATCCCCTTGTAGAGCAGAAGTAGGCCGATCACGATCAGGATGGCCGCGACCAGCACGGCGTGCTGCTTCTCCATCCAGTCCCTGAGCCTGGAAAGCGGGTCATCGAGGCGGTCGCCGGAGACGGCGTAGGCCAGGATCGGCAGCGCGACCGACGACCCGGCGACCAGGACGAACCACAACAGCGCCAGCCAGGTTCGGACGGTGCCGAGTCCCTCGGTCCCGATCGCCAAACCCGCTGCGACACAGATGAACAACACCTTCGGATTGGCGACGGCAAGCACGGCCGCGGTGGCACCTGCCCTGGCGGGCGTGGTGTCGCTGATCTTGCGCATCCACGCCGGTGAATGCGCCGACTTGTGCCGATTGAGCCACCGCAAGACGCCGAAGACGATCAGCGCCGCGCCCACCAGGATGCGGACCCAGGACGCCCACTTAGGGGGATTGTGAAATCCGCCGATCAGGCCGGAGACTTCAGCGAAGATGGCCGTGAGCACGGCGATGGCCAGCAGCCATCCGACCAGGTACATCAGCCCGGCGCGCCGGGCGTGCGGCGAGTGCAGTACGAGGATGGCGGGAATGATCGACAGCGGCGACAGCGAAATCACCAGCCCGAGCGGTATGAGCTCGATCAGGACGGAACCCCAACTGCCCGACATTGCACAGAACGTAACAGCGGCGCGCCGGCGACGCCGAGTTTGAATCTGGTGACGCAATGCCCGGCGTGTCGCGTCGCTGAGCGCAGCGTCGCGGGGTCAAAAGGCTCTAGCTACCGCGAGGAAAATTGGATAAAGTTGAGCGGAACAGACTCAACCTTTGCTGCGTTGGAGAAGGCAACAAGCACTTTCACCTAGAGAATCGGAGGTGTCGTGGACTCGTTCAACCCGACCACGAAGACCCAGGCGGCGCTGACCTCGGCGTTGCAGGCGGCCAGCGCCGAGGGCAATCCCGAAATCCGGCCCGCCCACCTGCTGATGGCGCTGCTGACACAGAACGACGGCATTGCCGCGCCGCTGCTCGAGGCCGTCGGCGTCGACCCGGCCACGATCCGGACCGAGGATCAACGCCTGCTCGACCGGCTGCCGCAGACCACCGGCGCCAGTTCGCAGCCCCAGTTGTCGCGCGAATCGCTGGCCGCGCTCACCGCCGCCCAGCAGCTGGCCACCGAGATGGACGACGAGTACGTCTCGACCGAGCACCTCATGGTCGGCCTGGCCACCGGCGACTCCGAAGTCGCCAAGCTGCTCACCGGCCACGGCGCGTCACCGCAGGCGCTGCGCGACGCGTTCGTCAAGGTGCGTGGCAGCGCACGCGTCACCAGCGCCGATCCGGAGAGCACCTATCAAGCGCTGGAGAAATACTCCACCGACCTCACCGCCGCCGCGCGCGAAGGCAAGCTCGACCCAGTCATCGGGCGTGACAACGAGATTCGCCGCGTCATCCAGGTGCTGTCCCGTCGCACCAAGAACAACCCGGTGCTGATCGGTGAGCCCGGCGTCGGCAAGACCGCGATCGTCGAGGGCCTCGCCCAGCGCATCGTCGACGGTGACGTGCCCGAAAGCCTGCGCGACAAGACCATCGTCGCGCTGGACCTGGGTTCGATGGTCGCAGGCTCGAAGTATCGCGGCGAGTTCGAGGAGCGGCTGAAGGCCGTCTTAGACGACATCAAGAACTCAGCAGGCCAGATCATCACATTCATCGACGAGCTGCACACGATCGTCGGCGCCGGTGCGACCGGCGAGGGCGCGATGGACGCCGGCAACATGATCAAGCCGATGCTGGCCCGCGGCGAGCTCCGGCTGGTCGGCGCGACCACGCTCGACGAATACCGCAAGCACATCGAAAAGGACGCCGCGCTGGAGCGGCGGTTCCAGCAGGTGTTCGTCGGTGAGCCGTCGGTGGAAGACACCGTCGGCATCCTGCGCGGCCTGAAGGAACGCTACGAGGTGCACCACGGCGTGCGGATCACCGACTCGGCGCTGGTCGCCGCGGCGACCCTGTCCGACCGCTACATCACCTCGCGTTTCCTGCCGGACAAGGCCATCGACCTGGTCGACGAGGCCGCGGCCCGGCTGCGCATGGAGATCGACTCGCGGCCCGTCGAGGTCGACGAGGTCGAGCGCCTGGTGCGGCGCCTCGAGATCGAGGAGATGGCGCTGGAGAAGGAGGAGGACGAGGCCTCCAGGGAGCGGCTCGAGAAGTTGCGTGCCGAGCTGGCCGACCAGAAGGAGAAGCTGGCCGAGCTGACCACCCGCTGGCAGAACGAGAAAAACGCGATCGACGCTGTCCGCGAACTCAAAGAGCAGCTCGAGACGCTGCGCGGCGAGGCAGAACGGGCCGAACGCGATGCCGACCTGGCCAAGGCCGCCGAGCTGCGCTACGGGCGCATCCCGGAGGTCGAGAAGAAGCTCGAGGCCGCGCTGCCCCAGGCCCAGGCCCGCGAAGCCGTCATGCTGAAGGAAGAGGTCGGCCCCGACGACATCGCCGACGTGGTGTCGGCGTGGACCGGCATCCCGGCCGGGCGGCTGCTGGAGGGCGAGACGGCGAAGCTGCTGCGCATGGAAGACGAGCTGGGCAAGCGCGTCGTCGGCCAGAGGAAGGCCGTCCACGCCGTGTCCGACGCGGTGCGCCGCAGCCGGGCCGGAGTGGCCGACCCGAACCGGCCGACCGGATCGTTCCTGTTCCTGGGCCCGACCGGCGTCGGCAAGACCGAGCTGGCCAAGGCTTTGGCCGATTTCCTCTTCGACGACGAGCGCGCGATGGTCCGCATCGACATGAGCGAGTACGGCGAGAAGCACTCGGTGGCTCGCCTCGTCGGCGCGCCTCCCGGCTACGTCGGCTACGACCAGGGCGGTCAGCTGACCGAGGCGGTGCGGCGGCGGCCGTACACGGTGGTGCTGTTCGACGAGGTCGAAAAGGCTCACCCGGACGTGTTCGACGTGCTGCTGCAGGTGCTCGACGAGGGCAGGCTCACCGATGGGCAGGGCCGCACGGTCGACTTCCGCAACACCATCCTGATCCTGACGTCCAACCTCGGGTCGGGCGGCAGCGAGGAGCAGGTGATGGCCGCGGTGCGCGCGACGTTCAAGCCCGAGTTCATCAACCGCCTCGACGACGTGCTGATCTTCGACGGCCTCAACCCCGAAGAGCTGGTGCAGATCGTCGACATCCAGCTGGCGCAGCTGCAGAAGCGGCTCTCCCAGCGGCGACTGCAGCTCGAGGTGTCGCCGCCGGCCAAGCAGTGGCTGGCCCAGCGCGGGTTCGACCCCGTGTACGGCGCCCGGCCCTTGCGGCGGCTTGTCCAGCAGGCCATCGGCGACCAGCTGGCCAAGATGCTGCTGGCCGGCGAGGTGAACGACGGCGACACGGTCCCGGTCAACGTCAGCGCGGACGGCGACTCGCTCGTCCTGGGCTGACATTCGGGTGTAATCGGCGGCGATACGGGGTTGTGACCTGCTTGAGTTCGGGGTTGGCTCGAAGCAGCAGATAGGCTACATCTAATGGTCCCGTTCTGGTTCACGCTGTCCGCGCTGTGCTTCGTCAGCGCGGCGGTTCTGCTGTACGTCGACATCGATCGTCGACGCGGGCGGGGCCGGCGTCGTAAGTCCTGGGCCCGCTCACACGGCTTCGACTACGAGCCGGAATCGGCGGAGGTCGTCAGCCGCTGGAAACGCGGCGTGATGTCGACCGTCGGCGACGTCACCGCCCAGAACGTCGTCCTCGGCCAGATCCGCGGCGAGGCGGTCTACATCTTCGACCTCGAAGACGTCGCCACGGTCATCGCGCTGCACCGCAAGGTCGGCACCAACGTCGTGATGGACCTGCGGCTCAAGGGACTCAAGGAGCCGCGGGAAAACGACATGTGGCTGCTCGGCGCCATCGGGCCGCGGATGGTGTACTCCACAAACCTCGATGCAGCGCGGCGTGCCTGCGACCGGCGCATGGTGACGTTCGCCCACACCGCGCCCGACTGCGCGGAAATCATGTGGAACGAGCAGAACTGGACGTTGGTCAGCATGCCGATCACCAGCACCCGGGCCGAGTGGGACGAGGGCCTGCGCGCGGTGCGGCAGTTCAACGACCTGCTGCGCGTGCTGCCCCCGGTGCCCAAGGCCATCAGCCAGCCAGCGTCCCGCCGCAACGGCTCACCGGGCCGGCCGCTGGCCCCGCCGGCGGAGTTGCCGCCCGCGCGTTCGGACGCCACCCACCGCATTCCCGAGCCGGGCCGTGGGGAGCAGCCGCGCCCTGAACCGATCCGTCGGCCCCAGCAGACCCGGGCAGGGCGCCCCGGTCCCCGCAGCTACCATCCGTAGCCGTGCCACGCCCCGTCGCGCCGATCACCGGGCCCACATCGGGCATCGCGGCGGGCTTCGCCCGGCGCTACACCGCCGACGGCTACGACCTTGTCCTGGTCGCGCGCGACGCGGCACGCCTCGACCAGCTGGCCGCCGAACTGCACGACAAGCACGGCGTTTCCAGCGAGGTGCTGATCGCCGACCTGGCCGACGCCGACGGACGCGCGAAGGCCGCCGACCGGCTCTGCGCCGGGCTGCGTGTGCTGGTGAACAACGCCGGCTTCGGCACATCGGGCGAGTTCTGGACCACCGACCCGGCGATGCTGCAGGCGCAGCTCGACGTCAACGTCACCGCGGTGATGCAGCTGACCCGGGCCGCGTTGCCGCCGATGCTCGAATCCGGGGCGGGCACGGGGTTATCAACGTCGCCAGCGTCGCCGGCCTGCTGTCGGGCCGGGGCTCGACATAGTCGGCGTCGAAGGCCCGGGTCGTGTCGTTCTCCGAGGGCCTGGCCGGCACCGGCGTCACCGTGCACGTGCTGTGCCCGGGCTACGTGCACACCGAGTTCCACGAGCGCGCCGGGATCGAGATGAAGTCGATGCCGAGGTTCATGTGGCTCGAGGTCGACGACGTCGTGCGGGAACGCCTGACGGGCGTCGCGAACGGCACCGTGGTGATCATTCCCGGGCGGCAGTACAAGGCGATGACCGCCGCGTTGCGGCTGGCGCCACGCCCGCTGATGAGCCTGATGACGAGGACGTTCGGGCAGGGTCGTGGCCGCACCTGAGCTGGCGAAGACGGACCGTGACGAGCTGGCCGAGCTGGTTCGACGGTTGTCGGTGGTGCACGGCCGGGTGACGCTGTCCTCCGGCAAGGAGGCCGACTATTACGTCGACTTGCGGCGGGCCACGTTGCACCACCGCGCGGCGGCGTTGATCGGGAGGCTGATGCGTGAGCTGACAGCGGACTGGGACTACGCCGCCGTCGGTGGGCTGACGCTGGGCGCCGACCCCGTCGCGGCCGCGATCATGCACGCCCCCGGGCGCCCGATCGACGCGTTCATCGTGCGCAAGTCTGTGAAAACGCACGGGCTGCAACGGATTATCGAAGGCACGGACGTCGCCGGCCGCAAGGTCTTGGTCGTCGAGGACACCAGCACCACCGGCAACTCCGCGCTGACGGCCGTGCGCGCGGCACGCGCCGCGGGCGCGGAGGTCGTCGGGGTCGCCACCGTGGTGGACCGCGCCACCGGCGCCGCCGAGACGATCGAGGCCGAAGGACTGCCCTACCGCAGCGCGCTGGGCCTTTCCGACCTGGGGCTGCCATGACCGAATCCGTTTTTGTCACCGGCGCGGCCCGCGGGATCGGGCTGGCCGTGGTGCGCCGGTTCGCCTGCGCGGGATACACCGTCGGTGCCGTCGACGTCGACGAGGTGAGCCTTGCCGCACTGAAAGCCGAAGCGGTGCAAAAGAACTGGTCGGTATGGACGTCGCCGATGGATGTCACCGACTACGACGCGTGGCAATCGACGCTGCGGGCGTTCGTCGAAGCCGGCGGCGGTCGGCTCGACATCTTGGTCAACAACGCCGGGGTGCTGGCGGCGGGCCAGTTCGCCGACATCCCGGCGGCCCGGCACAAGCGGATCGTCGACATCGATGTCACCGGTGTCATCTACGGCTGTCACGCGGCGTTCCCGTACCTTCGGGACACCGCCCGGGCGCGGGTGCTCAACATGTGCTCGGCGTCGGCGATCTACGGTCAGCCCGAACTGGCCTCCTACAGCGCGTCGAAGTTCGCTGTCCGCGGTCTCACCGAGGCGCTCGAGCTGGAATGGCGACCCCACGACATCGCGGTGATGGCGCTGTGGCCGCTGTTCGTCGACACCGGCATGATCGCCGGTGTGGACACCGGCACAACGAGGTCGTTGGGTGTGCACCTGACGCCGGACGAAGTGGCCGGCGCGGCCTGGGACGCGCTGCACCGGCGCTCGCCGACGCCGAAGGTGCACTTTCCGGTCGGCTCTCAGACCAAGACCGTCTACTACCTTTCACAGCTCAGCCCGGCCTGGCTGAGCCGATTGATCAACAAACGGATGGCGCATTAAGTCTTGCGCACGCTGGTCGCGATCCTGTCGGTCGCCGTGGTCGCGGGAAGCGCGGCATGCTCGCAACACGACGCCACCCCGTCGCCGTACGCGGCGATGACCGCGAAGGTCGGTGAATCGCAGACGGTGCTCGGCTGGAACATGTCGCTGACCAACCTGCGCCGGGATTCCGGCCAGGTGATGGTCGATATCGACGCTGCCCCGACAGATCCCGGCAAACCTCACGCCAATGCGCAGGACATCCGGTTCGGGTTGTACGGCACGCCGGCACACCCGATCGAGGCCACCGGCCTCGGCAGCTGCCGCGGCGTGACCACGCTGGCGATCCGTCCGTTGGCCTCCCCGTCACCGGAGCGGCTCAGTGGCACGGTGTGCATCGGCCCGCTGCAGGACCAGGCCGCCGTGCGCGGCGTGTACGTCTACTCCCCGCGCGAGCGCATCCCCGGCACCGCCGCCGCCTACCCCGCCGCGTTCCCGGTCGGGCTGCCGCCGACCAAGACCAGCGACACCGGGCTGACCATCAGCACGAGCAGCGTCGACGCGTTCCGCGCCGACGGCGTGCAACTGACGCAGCAGTCGCTCAACGACCCCACGGCGTTCACCGGCAACGGCTCCATGCTGCTCGGCGTCGACGTATCAGCGCCGGCCGCGCAGTACCGCGACGACTCCGCCAAGCGCGGGGGGCCGATGATGCTCGTCGTCTCGCCGACGCTGCCGCCGCCGGGGCTCACCGCCGAGTGCAACGCCTACGGGTCCTCGGTGCTGATCCTGCCCTACGCCCAACTCGACGCGGTCCACGTCAACGCCTCGGTGTGCACGCAAGGCGAGATCAACGAGGCCGTGCTCTACGCGACATTGTCGGTGGTGGGTACGCACGCCGCGGTCTGGACGAGCAGTGCCTAGCCCAGCGGCTCCGGAGCCCAATGTCGCCGGCCCAGCGGCTCCGGAGCCAGGCCCGACCGAATGGGACACCGGCACGCCCGGTGTGGGGCCGTGGCCCGGCACACTGCCCGCCGACCCGCGCTACGACCCTGCGCTACTGCGCGACGGGGACACCCGCAACGTCGTCGACGCCTACCGCTACTGGACGCGCGACGCTGTCATCGCCGACATCGACACGCGCAGGCATCCGCTGCACATCGCGATCGAAAACTTCGGTAACGACGCGAACATCGGCGCCGTGGTCCGCACGGCGAACGCGTTCGCGGTCGACACCGTGCACATCGTCGGCCGGCGGCGATGGAACCGGCGCGGTGCGATGGTCACCGACCGCTACCAGCGGCTCCGCCACCACGACACGACGGCCGAGCTGTTGGAGTTCGCACAGCGCGCGGGCCTGGTCGTCGTCGCGGTCGACAACGTGGCAGGCAGTGTGCGGCTGGAGCAGACCACCCTGCCGCGAGATTGTCTGATGGTGTTCGGGCAGGAGGGGCCCGGCATCACCGCGGAGGCACGCGCGGGAGCCGAGGTCACGGTGTCGATCGCGCAGTTCGGCTCCACCCGCAGCATCAACGCCGCGGTGGCGGCCGGCATTGCGATGCACACCTGGATCCGTCAATGGGCCGATCTGACACGGGCATGGTAGGGCAGGATTCAGGCATGGAGCAGCAATGGGCGAATCGGGCCGCCAGCGCAGAGGCCGCGATCGAAACACGACATCTCACGCCATTGTGGTATCTGCCTGCCACGCAGCTCGGCGTGTGCGGATGGCCGCCGAACCGAAATGAGCGGCTGTTCGACAGCTGGAACTACTGGTGGCAGGCCCACCTGCTGGACTGCCTGGTCGACGCGCAGGAGCGCGACCCGCAGCCGCATCGGCGCAAGCGGATCAAGCGACAACTGCACGGGCACTGGCTGCGCAACACCGGCCGCTGGATCAACGACTACTACGACGACATGGCGTGGCTGGCACTGGCGATCGAGCGATCCGGCAGGCTCGCCGGGGTCGAGCGCGCCGGTGCGCTGCGCAAGCTGACCAAGCAGTTCACCAACGCCTGGATGCCTGAGCACGGCGGCGGCATTCCGTGGCGCAAGCAGGACCGGTTCTTCAACGCCCCTGCCAACGGGCCCGCGGGAATCTTTCTGGCGCGCAACGGCGAACTGCGCCAAGCCCAGCTGATGGCCGACTGGATCGACGCGACGCTGATCGACCCCGATACCCACCTGGTGTTCGACGGGATCAAGGAGGGTTCGATGGTGCGGGCGCAATACACCTACTGCCAGGGTGTGGTGCTGGGGCTGGAAACCGAACTGGCCGCACGTACCCACGACGAACGTCACGCCCCGCGGGTGCATCGGCTGGTCGCCGCGGTCCGCGACCACATGGCCCCGGGCGGCGTGCTCAAAGGCACCGGTGGGGGTGACGGCGGACTGTTCGGCGGCATCACCGCCCGCTACCTGGCATTGGTCGCCACCACCCTGCCCGGCGATGCGCCGGACGACAAGACGGCCCGCGACACCGCCCGGGAGCTGGTGCTCACCTCCGCGCAGTCGGCGTGGGACTTCCGGCAGGCCGTCGACGGGCTGCCGCTGTTCGGCGCGGACTGGGCCAGGGCCGCGCAGGTCCCCACAGCCGGCAGCGCCGTCGGGCAGTTCGTCGAGGGCGCGGTGTCGGCGTCCGCGGTGCCGGAGCGCGATTTGTCGGTGCAGCTGTCGGGCTGGATGCTGATGGAGGCCGCGCACGTTCTGACGGCATGAGGTTGTAGTGACGATCCGCCTGCTCCCCGCCCGGCTCAGTCGCGATCGCCTCGCCTCCACTTCACGTGAGAAGGCCGCCGCGGCGATGCTGTTGGCGTTCGCTCTTGCCGCGGTCATCTGGGCCAATTCCCCGTGGGCGAGCACGTATTCGGTGTTCTGGAACACTGCGGTCGGGCTGAGGTTCGGCGGTGCGCACGCCGAGTTGACGCTGCGCCAGCTCGTCAACGACGCGCTGATGGCGTTCTTCTTCTTCACGGTCGGGCTGGAGGTCAAGGCCCAGTTCACGATCGGTGAGCTCACCGACCGGGCGCGCGCGGTCGTTCCCGTTGTCGCCGCGGTGGCCGGGTTGACGCTGCCGGCGGTGATCTTCCTGGCGTTCAACCACGCCGGCGACAACGCCCGTGCGTGGGGCGTTGTGATTTCCACCGACACCGCCTTCGTGCTCGGCGCGCTGGCGGTGATCGCGCCGAAGTACCCGTTACGGCTGCGGACGTTCCTGACGACGCTGGCGATCGTCGACGACGTCGGTGCGCTGCTCGTGATCGCGCTCTTCTACGCCAAAGAGGTTCGGATCGCTCCGCTGCTCGTCGCGCTCGCGCTGATCATCCTGCTGGTGCTGGTCCGCTATCTGCCTGCCGCCCGAGGCCCCGCGTACGCGTTGCTGGCGGTTGGCCTGTGGTTGACGCTGCAGTTCGGTGGCGTGCACCCAACTCTCGCGGGTGTCGCCGTCGCCCTTGCGATCCCGGCGTTCACTCCCGAGCGGCGGCGGGTCGAGCAGGTGGTGGACCTGATCCGGGCGTTTCGTCAGTCCCCGAATTCGGACTACGCCCGCGCCGCGGCCCGCAGCCTGCGCGATGCGCTGTCGATCAACGAGCGACTGCAGACAGCGTTCGCGCCGTACGTGTCAATCGCCGTGCTGCCGGTGTTCGCGCTGGCCAACGCCGGTGTGCGGCTGGACCGCGAAACCGTCTCCGCGGCATTGCGCTCACCGTTGACGTTGGGCATCGTGACCGGGTTGGTCGTCGGCAAATTCGTCGGGATCACCGGGGCCACCGCTCTCGTCCACTACACCCGCATCGGGCGGCTCTCGCCCGGGCTGACGTTGCGACGCGTCGCCGGTGGTGCGGCGTTGTGCGGAATCGGCTTCACCATCGCACTTTTCATCGTCGACCTGGCGATCGCCGATCCTGCGAGGCAAGACCAGGCGCGCGTCGGCGTGCTGGTCGCGTCCGCGGTGTCGTTCGTGCTCGGCTGGGCCATCTTCCGGGTCACCGACTGGCTCAGTCCGCCGAAACCCGTCGGCGCATTCTTGGTGCGGCCCGTCGACCCCGAGCGCGACCACATCCGCGGGAGGCCCGACGCTCCGCTGACCCTGGTGGAATACGGCGACTTCGAATGCCCGTTCTGCAGCCGCGCGACGGGATCGATCGACGAGGTCCGTGCGCGCCTGGGCGACCAGTTGCGCTACGTCTGGCGCCACCTGCCGCTGGAACGGGTGCACCCCCACGCGATGGATGCCGCACGCGCCGCCGAGGCCGCGGGCCTGCAGGGCCGGTTCTTCGATCTCGGCCAGGTGATGTTCGAGAACCAGGACAACCTCGGCTGGGAGGATGTCTACCGCTACGCCAACGACACCGGGCTCGACCTCGAACAATTCAACGACGACGTGCATTCGTCGAGCGTGCGCCACCGGGTAGAAGACGACGCGCAGGACGCCGAGGTGATGGACCTCAATTCGACGCCCACGTTCTTCATCGGCGGCAAGCGCCACAAGGGCCCGTTCGACGCAGCAACCCTGATCCGTGCGCTCGAAGAGAGCGGCGACGTCAGCTCCACAACGTGACGTGCACCTTGGGCCGGAACCGGGTCACACCCACGCCGGTGCCGCGGATCATCGCCTGCGTGCACCGAGGGGTCGTGATGAACCGCACTAGTTCCGACACCGCGGGCTGACGGGCGGCCGGGGGAAGCGTCGAGGCACACCATTCGCCCGACATCTGAAGACCCGGGCCCTTCACCTGGACCAGGCGCCCGGCGGCCAGGTCCTTGGCGACCGAGAACCCGATGGTCAGCGTGACGCCGCCGACCCTCCGCACCTCCTCCAGAGCCGCTGCATCGCTCTGGAAGATCCGTTGCTGCGCTTCGGGAATCGCCAACGCACGGAGCATCCCGGCGATCTCGCCGTCGACGCTGCCGGCCGACGGTCCCAACATCCAGTACTGCTCGCGCAGCATCGCGGTCGTCGGCGCCGCACCGGCCGGTGGGCTGCCCGGCGACGCCACGGCGATCACCTGATACTTGAGGAACGGCCGCACCACAATCGAGCCGTCGGCATCGGTCGGTTCCCGGTACGCCGGTCCGAGCGCGATGTCGACCGCGCGCGAGCTGATCAGGTTCTTGAACTGGCTCGTCGGGTGCACGCTCAACTCGACCGACAAATCGTCGGCCCGCGACGAGAACAGCTCGATCAACCCGGGCGCGGCGTGCTCGGCGAACCCACTCGACGCGGCGATGCGCAGAAGCCTGCGGCCGCGGGCCGCCTCGGTGACCTCTATGGCGGTCTGTTGTTGCAGGCCCAAGATCTCGATCGCCCTGCTGGCCAGCCGGAGTCCGCCCGGCGTGAACGCGAGCCCGGACGCGGTCCTGCTGAACAACTGATCGTCAAGCTCCTTGCGCAGCTGAGCGACGTGCATGGAAACCCCGGCGTCGGACATGCCCAGCTCCTCGGCCGCTGCATGGACCGAACCCAGCCGCACCACCGCCGAATAGGCACGGAGCTGCGCCGGTGTCACGGGACCGAGCCTAGGGGGCACGCCGTCGATACCGCCCGGCGGGGAAGGGGGACGGCGACGCAGGACCGAACGCTGCTTCTTAACGTCGCAGTTGCATCCAGTTGTCGCCTCACGGTGGACCAGATGCAACCTATCCTGCCCGCCGCCATCTGAACGTTACGGACGCCGCACTCGCGGCAGAGGGGCCAAAGGTCCCCAGGGGAACAGCAGAAGGTCCCACGCGTCACCTCCCGTGGAGGGTGAATCCGTGCCTGGTCAATGGATCAAGCACCGACCTGTCGTCTGGGAGGGGCGCGACGAACGCGAAGATCTCTCCGGAGGTCAGGCGAATCGTCGCATAAACCGCACCCCGGTATTGCGCGATGTCGCTGTCCAACAATCGCCGGCCAGGGTAGGTGCCCAGCATGATCAGGTCGGCGTTCTTCTCGGCAGTGCAATGCCCGGTACCGGTTGCGCCCGGAAGGCCACCGCCGATGACCCCGTCCTGGAAAGACCCAGGTTGGCACACTGATCGGGTCCAATCGTCCATGGACGTGCTTGACAGGGGCGGCGGTTTGGTTCCGATCGTGAGATGCGGAGGCCCGTCCCGATGAATCAGCAGCCCCAATCCGGCCAGTAGGAGAGCGATCGCCGGAAGAACCGCTGCGGCGACAAGCGCCTTCGCGACGCCGTCGCGGGGCCCCGCCGGCGGTGCGGCGGGGTGTTGCGAGTCTGGCGCCGGCCGCGACTTCGTCATCGCGAGTCCCCTAACGAACGCATCAAGCCCGGCGATGCGACGATATCCCGGCTGGTGGCCCGGCGGCCCGGCGCGGCGCCAATCCGAGGTTGCGAGACGGCCCCGGCATGCCAGTTAAGTAATCACTTAACCCACCGTTGACGGGGGTGTCGGTGCGGTCGACACTGGACTTCCCCATCCCGGGAGTGAGGTCGGCCAATGCAGGTACCCGGACCCTTCGAATACGAACGCGCGACGAGCGTGGACCACGCCATCGGACTGCTCGACAGATTGGGGGAGGGGGCGCTGATCGTGGCCGGCGGGCACAGCCTGTTGCCGATGATGAAGCTGCGCATCGCCAACCCCGAGTATCTGATCGACATCAACGACCTGGCGCAGGAGCTCGGCTACATCATCGTCGACCCGACCGTGGTGCGGGTCGGGGCGATGACCCGCCACCGTGAGGTGCTCGACTCCGATGACCTGGCCGCGGTGTGCCCGATCTTCCGCGACGCCGAGAAGGTGATCGCCGACCCGGTCGTGCGCAACCGCGGCACGGTCGGCGGCTCACTGTGCCAGGCGGATCCCGCCGAAGACCTGACCACGGTGTGTACAGTCCTGGGCGCGGTGTGCCTGGCACGCGGCCCGTCGGGTCCACGGGAAGTTCCGATCGACGACTTCCTGGCCGGACCGTACGAAACGTCGTTGGCGCACAATGAGATGCTGGTCGAAATCCGGATCCCCCTGCGGCCGAGAAGCTCCAGCGCCTACGCGAAAGTTGAACGCCGGGTGGGCGACTGGGCAGTTGCCGCCGCCGGCGCCACCGTGACACTCGACGGTGACACCATCACCGCCGCCCGAGTCGGCCTGACTGCCGTCAACGCCGACGCCACCGGACTTGCCGACGTTTCCGACGCTCTGGTCGGCCAGCCCGCCACCGAGGAGGTGTTCGCCGCGGCCGGCCGCCGGACCGCGACCGCATGTGAGCCGGCGAACGACATGCGCGGCAGCGCGGACTACAAGCGGCACCTCGCCGACGAACTGACCAAGCGGACGCTGCACACGGCGGCCGCCCGTGCGCGCGGAGAAAGGTCCTGACCATGCAGGTGAACATGACCGTCAACGGCGAATCAGTGACCGCCGAGGTCGAGCCACGGACGCTGCTGGTGCATTTTCTCCGGGATCACCTGCGGCTGACCGGTACTCACTGGGGCTGCGACACCAGCAACTGCGGGACCTGCGTGGTTTCGGTCGACGGAGAACCGGTGAAGTCATGCACGATGCTGGCCGCCATGGCCAGCGGGCACAGCGTCCGCACGGTCGAGGGCCTCGAGGTGAACGGCAAGCTCGACCCAGTGCAGGAAGGCTTCATGCGCTGTCACGGGCTGCAGTGCGGCTTCTGCACGCCCGGCATGATGATGACCGCCCGCGCACTGCTCGACCGGATTCCCGACCCCGACGAGGAGACGATCCGAGAGGCCATCTCGGGACAGATCTGCCGCTGCACCGGCTACACCACAATCGTGCGGTCGATCCAGTGGGCTGCGAAGAACGGCCGTGGCGACGCCGCCGAACCCCTGATCGAAGCCGGGAGCAACGCATGACCACCCTGGAAGAACCGGTAACACGGCCGGAAGACACCGCCGACAACGACCAGAAGCCGTGCGGACACGGCAGGATGCTCCGCAAGGAGGATCCCCGTTTCATTCGCGGACGCGGCAACTACGTCGACGATGTGGTGCTGCCCGGCATGCTGCACCTGGCGATTCTGCGATCGCCGTTCGCGCACGCCCGCATCGTCAACATCGACGCCACCGCGGCGCAGGCGCATCCGAAGGTCAAGGCGGTCGTCACCGGTGCCGATCTGGCCGAGAAAGGGCTGGCATGGATGCCGACGCTGTCGAACGACGTCCAAGCGGTGCTGGCCACCGACAAGGTCCGCTTCCAGGGGCAGGAGGTGGCGTTCGTCGTCGCCGAGGACCGCTACGCCGCGCGTGACGCGCTGGAACTGATCGACGTGGAATACGACCCGCTGGACCCCGTCATCGACGCCCGCCGTGCGCTCGACCCGGGCACCGCGGTGATCCGCAGCGACCTGGAGGGCAAGACCGACAACCACATCTTCGACTGGGAGACCGGCGATGCGGCCGCGACCGACTCCGTGTTCGCCAAGGCCGACGTTGTAGTCAAGCAGGAAATCATCTATCCCCGGGTGCATCCCGCGCCGATGGAGACGTGCGGTGCGGTCGCTGACCTCGACCCGGTCAGCGGGAAGCTGACATTGTGGACCACCTCGCAGGCACCGCACGCGCACCGCACGCTCTACGCGCTGGTCGCCGGCCTGCCCGAGCACAAGATCCGGGTCATCTCTCCCGATATCGGCGGCGGGTTCGGCAACAAGGTGCCGATCTACCCCGGCTATGTCTGCGCCATCGTCGGTTCACTGCTGCTCGGCAAGCCGGTGAAGTGGATGGAGGACCGCAGCGAGAACCTGACCAGCACCAGCTTCGCCCGCGACTACATCATGGTCGGGGAGATCGCGGCCACCAACGATGGCAAGATCCTGGCGATCAGGTCGAATGTGCTCGCCGACCACGGTGCGTTCAACGGCCAAGCCGCGCCGATGAAGTACCCCGCCGGGTTCTTCGGCGTGTTCACCGGCAGCTACGACCTGGAGGCTGCGTACTGCCACATGACGGCGGTGTACACCAACAAAGCTCCCGGTGGCGTCGCATACGCCTGCTCGTTCCGAATCACCGAAGCGGTGTACTTCGTCGAGCGGCTGGTGGACTGCCTGGCCTACGAGCTGAAGATGGACCCTGCCGAGCTGCGCCTGCGAAACCTTTTGCGGCCGGACCAGTTTCCGTACCAAACGAAGACCGGCTGGGTATACGACTCAGGTGACTACGAGACCACCATGCGCAAGGCCATGGAGATGATCGGCTACGACGCACTGCGCGCAGAGCAGAAGGCGCGGCGCGAGCGCGGCGAGCTGATGGGCATCGGAATGTCGTTCTTCACCGAGGCGGTCGGTGCCGGGCCGCGCAAGGACATGGACATCCTCGGCCTCGGGATGGCCGACGCCTGTGAGCTGCGGGTGCATCCGACCGGCAAAGCCGTTGTCCGGCTGTCGGTTCAGACCCAGGGGCAGGGCCACGAAACCACGTTCGCACAGATCGTAGCCGAGGAGCTCGGCATTCCGCCCGACGACATCGAGGTGGTGCACGGCGACACCGACCAGACCCCATTCGGGTTGGGCACCTACGGCAGCAGGTCGACACCGGTGTCGGGTGCGGCCGCGGCGCTCGTCGCGCGCAAGGTCCGCGACAAGGCCAAGATCATTGCGTCGGGCATGCTGGAGGCGTCGGTCGCGGACCTCGAATGGGAGAAGGGCTCTTTCCACGTCAAGGGCGATCCATCGGCGTCGGTGACCATCCAGGACATCGCGATGCGAGCCCACGGCGCGGGCGATCTGCCCGAGGGCATCGAGGGCGGCTTGGACGCCGAGGTCTGTTACAACCCGGAGAACCTCACCTACCCGTACGGCGCGTACTTCTGTGTGGTCGACGTCGACCCGGGCACCGCGGTGGTGAAGGTGCGCAGGTTCCTCGCCGTCGACGACTGCGGCACACGGATCAACCCGATGATCATCGAAGGCCAGGTGCACGGCGGCATCGTCGACGGCATCGGAATGGCGTTGATGCAGATCATCGCGTTCGACGAGGAAGGCAACTGCCTGGGCGGCTCGTTGATGGACTACCTGATCCCCACCGCACTGGAGGTGCCGCACCTCGAGACCGGCCACACGGTGACACCGTCGCCGCACCATCCCATCGGCGCAAAGGGCATCGGGGAATCGGCCACCGTGGGCTCGCCGCCAGCCGTGGTCAACGCGGTGGTGGATGCGTTGGCGCCGTTCGGCGTTCGGCACGCGGACATGCCGTTGACGCCGTCGCGGGTGTGGGAGGCGATGCAGGGGCGGGCCGCCCCGCCTATCTAAAGCGGGGCCCGATCCAGGAGGAGCGCGCGCATGACGATCAGCGAACGTGCCGAGCAGTTGCTGCGGGATCGGCAGCCGTTCGTCCACGCGACGGTCGTACGTGCGCAGCAGCCCACTTCCGCACACCCCGGCGACGAAGCGATTCTTTCCCCCGACGGGACGATCGAGGGATTCGTCGGGGGGCAGTGCGCGCAAAACTCGGTCCGCAAGGCGGCGCTGGGGGCGCTGCAGACAGGCGAGAGCGTGCTGCTGCGGGTATTGCCCGACGGCGACGTGCACTTCCCCGAAGCGCCCGGCGCATCCGTTGTCGTCAACCCGTGCCTGTCAGGAGGAGCGTTGGAAATCTTTCTCGCGCCACAGGTTCCGGCACCGCTGATCCAAATCTGCGGTTCCACCCCGATCGCCGAGAAGCTCGCCGATGTATGTGCCGTGCTCGGATACGACGTGCGTCGCGACGGCTCCGGCGAGCCTGGGGGGGTGACGGCCGTCGTGATCGCGACCCACGGCGGTCCGGAAGCCGAGTTGATCCGCTCCGCGCTGGACGCGCGCGTCGGATACATCGGCCTGGTGGCCAGCAGGGTGCGCGGTGCCGCCGTCCTCGACGAGCTCGAATTGAGCGACGACGAGCGCAACCGGATCCACACCCCGGTCGGGCTGCCGATCGGCGCCAGGACACCCGCGGAGATCGCGGTGTCCGTCGTCGCTGAAATCATCAAGGAGATCAGGCTCGGCGGTCTTGTCGACGGGCCGTGGTCGGAGACCGCGCCGATGCAGGCGTTGGACCCGGTGTGCGGCATGACGGTGACGGTCGGCCCGCAGACCTTGCACGCTCGCGTCGACGGCGCCGACCACTGGTTCTGTTCCGCCGGGTGCCGCGCGGCGTTCACGGCGGCGAAAGCCGACGCATGACCTCATTGCAGGTCACGGGTGTCGTGCTGGCCGCAGGGAGTTCTCGTCGTCTCGGCACGCCGAAACAGCTGCTGCCGTTCGGCGACAGCACAGTGCTCGGCGCCTGCGTCGACGTCGCGCGTGCCTGCCCGTTCGATCAGATCATCGTCACGCTTGGCGGCGTGGCGCCCGCGGTGCTCGACGCGGTGCCACTCGACGATGTCGACGTCGTCACCGTCGACGATTACGGCTCCGGGTGCTCGTCGTCGCTGCGAAGCGCTCTACCGCGGGTGAATCCCCGGGCGCTCGGCATCGTGCTGCTGCTGGGCGACCAGCCCGGTGTTGCGCCATACACCGTCGAGCGCCTCATCGTCGAAGGCATGTCCGCGCCCATCTCGGTGTGCCGGTACAGCGACGGGCTTGGGCACCCGTTCTGGTTGAGCCGCAGCGTGTTCGGGGAACTGGCCGACCTGCACGGCGACAAGGGGGTGTGGAAGCTGATCGAGTCGGGGCGATCAACGGTGTGTAAAATACCGGTCGGCGAACCCGTCCCGCCCGACGTCGACACCTGGGACGACTACCGTCGGCTGCTCGCTTCGGTGCCACGATGACACCCGGGTTCGCCGACGTCGACGATGTGATCCGCCGCTTCGACGCCCGCGACTATCTTCTCGACGTCGGCACCGCGTCGGCGTTCTACCTGGCAGTCACGCTCGGGCGGCCGTTGTTGCTGGAAGGTGAGCCCGGAGTGGGCAAGACGACCGCGGCCAAGACACTGGCGGCGGTGCTCGACGCGCCGCTGATCCGGTTGCAATGCTACGAGGGTCTCACGGCCAGCGAGGCGCTCTACGACTGGAACTATCAGCGGCAGCTGCTGTCCATCCGGCTCGCCGAGGCCCGCGGGGCCGGGATCGACGAAGCCGACCTGTACACCGAGACGTACCTGGTCGACCGGCCCATCCTGCAGTGCGTGCGATACCGCGGTTCGTCACCACCGGTGCTGCTGATCGACGAAATCGACCGCGCCGACGACGAATTCGAGGCCCTGCTGCTCGAGTTCCTCGGCGAAGCCGCGGTGACGGTGCCGGAGCTCGGCACGTTCGTCGCCGAACAGCCGCCCATCGCGGTACTCACCTCGAACCGCAGCCGAGACCTGCACGACGCGCTGCGGCGCCGCTGTTTGTACCACTGGATCGACTACCCGGAGCCGGCCCGCGCGGCCGCGATCGTTCGCCGCACAGTGCCCGGTGCCACCGCAGCGCTGATCCAACACACCACCCAATTCGTCAGCAGCACAAGGGCTCTCGATCTCGACAAGCCGCCCGGGGTGGCCGAGACCATTGACTGGGTCGCCGCCCTGGTAGCACTGGGAGTGGGCGATCTGGTCTCCGAGGACGCGCTTGCCAGCCTCGGCGCGCTGGCGAAAACGCCTGATGACCGAACCGTGATCCGCGACGTGTTCGCCGAGTACAGCGCGGGGCTGGCGGCGGGATGAGCCGCGGGATGAGAGGAAACCGATGAAGATCGCCAACGAGTTCACGATCAGCGTCCCGATCGACGAGGCCTGGGATGTGTTGTCCGACCTCGAGCAGGTCGTTCCGCTGATGCCCGGCGCGCAGCTGACCGGCCGTGACGGCGACGACTACCTCGGCAAGGTGAAAGTCAAGGTCGGCCCGGTGACAAGCGAGTTCAGCGGCAAGGCCAATTTCGTCGAGCGAGACCAAGAACATCACCGCGCCGTCATCAACGCCAGGGGACGCGAGGCCCGCGGATCGGGCAATGCCGCCGCTACCGTGACCACTCAGCTGGATTCCGACGGCGACCGCACCCGCGTCACCGTCGACACCGACTTGAAGATCGTCGGCAAGCTGGCCCAGTTCGGCAGCGGCATGCTGCAGCAGGTGTCCGAGAAGCTGCTCGGCGAATTCGTTCAATCGCTCGAGGCCAAGCTGGCCGCATCGGCGCAGCCCGCGGCGGCGGAAGCACCGGATCGGGCAGCGGCCACCGCTGCTGCCGAGCCTGCGCCGATCGACCTGCTCGAGCTGGCCGGTGGCGGAGCGTTGAAGAAGTACGCGCCTGTGGTGCTGGTCGGCCTCGCGCTGCTGGTGGTGCTCGCACTACTTCGCCGCCGCCGCCGCAGCAGATGAACTCGCCGGCGCTGTTGCGCGGCGTCGACCTGGCGGCGTTCGCCGTGGCGCTGGTGGCGCGGCTGCGGGTTTCAGGGGTCGTCGTCTCGGCCAGTGGCCCAGCAGCTTTCGTGGACGCACTGCGGCGACTGGTGCCGCGTTCGCGCACCGAGCTCTACTGGGCCGCACGGCTGACGTTGATAAACCGGGTCGACGACCTGGCCGCCTTCGACGCGCTGTTCGACGCCACGTTCGCCGACGCCGTGCTCGGCTTGGACCCGCACGCACGACATCAGCGGCGAACCCGGAAACCCGCGGCAGCCCCCGGCGGGCGGGGCGATGACGGGCCTGCCGTCGACGGCGGGGGCGTGCCGTGGACGACCCGGCAGTCGGTGACGGCCGCAGGCGGACACGACAGCGCCGTCGCGGTGCCCGCGTTTTTGCCCAGCCGCATCGTTGCCCGCGCCGATGAGCCGTTCGAGCGGTTCGACACCGATGATCTGCGCGTTCTCGGGTCGTGGATTGAGAAGGCGATGGGCCGCTGGCCGCGCCGGCGGAGCATGCGGCGGGAGTTGGACCGGAACGGCAAGCGGGTCGACCTGAGGCGCACGATGAACGCGTCCCGCGCGACCGGCTGGGAGTCGATGGTGCTGGCCCGTACCCGGCCCCGCCGACGCACGCGGCGGGTCGTGCTCGTGTGCGACGTCAGCCGTTCGATGCAGCCATACGCGGCGATCTACCTGCACCTCATGCGGGCGACGGCGCTTCGGCGGGGAGGGATTCGCCCGGAAGTGTTCGCGTTCTCGACGTCGCTGACGCGGTTGACGCCTGTGCTGTCGCACCGCTCGCCGGAGGTCGCGTTGAGCCGGGCCAATGCGAAGGTGACCGACCGATACGGCGGCACGCACCTGGGCCGCTCCGTGGCCGCGCTGCTGGGCCCACCGCACGGCCACGCGTTGCGCGGCGCCGTCGTGATCATCGCCTCGGATGGTTGGGACAGCGACCCCCCGGAGGTCCTCGAGCGGGCGCTGACCCGGGTGCGGCGCCGGGCGGAGCTCGTCGTGTGGCTGAATCCGCGTGCAGCACAAGAAGGCTTCAAACCACTCGCCGGCTCGATGGCGGCCGCCCTGCCGTTGTGCGACCTGTTCATGTCCGCGCATTCACTGTCCGGGCTGCGCGAGTTGTTCGACGCGCTGTCCGGCGAACCGCGGGCTCACCTCTCGTCGCCGACCGGGTCGGGAAGGACACGCCGGAAGTGAGCGTCTCGCTAGCCGGAGGCAGTGCTGCCACCAGCTGGAAGATCAGGCCGACTGCTCGGGAAGTGGTTGCGGCTCGGGTGCGGGATTGCTTGTGCGTCGCCGCTCGAGGAATGCTCGGGCGGCGGAGATGATCGCCGGCAGGAGCGACAGAAATGCGATGGACAGGATCACCAATTCGAGGTGAGATTTGACCAACGGCACATTGCCCAGGAAGTAGCCGAGCATCGTCACCCCGCCGCCCCACAAGATCCCGCCGACGATGTCGAACCCCAGGAACACCGGGTAGCGCATCTTGGAAACACCCGCGATCACCGGGGTGAATGTCCGCACCACCGGTACGAACCGGGCGAGGATGATCGTGAACGGGCCGTGCTTTTCGAAGAACTCGTGCGACTCGGTGACGTAATGCTTCTTGAAGAAGCGCGAATCTTCCTTCTTGAACAGCGCGGGCCCGATCCGGCGGCCGATGAAATACGCGGTCTGATCACCCGCGATCGCGGCGAGCGACACCGCGATCACGAGTGTCCAGATGTTCAGGGTGCCGCCCGCGGCCAGCATCCCACCCGTGAAGAGCAGCGTGTCGCCGGGCAGGATCGGAAACAGCAGCCCGGTCTCGATGAAGACGATGATCAGGATGCCGGGAAGCACCGCAGCCGCGAATACGCCGCCGGGGCCGATCCAGTACATCGGGTCCATCACGCTCGGCAGAGCCATGGTGGTCGTGGTCATGACGCCCAAAGATACCGGCGCAAGCTGGCCATACGGGAAACGGTGCCGTTTGAGATACTGCGAAAGACACCGCGACCAGCCGAGAGGAGCACCAATGCCCATCGCCACGCCCGAGGTCTATGCCGAGATGCTGGGCCGCGCCAAGGAGCACTCGTTCGCGTTCCCGGCCATCAACTGCACGTCGTCGGAGACCATCAACGCCGCACTGAAGGGCTTCGCCGATGCGGGCAGCGACGGCATCATCCAGTTCTCCACCGGAGGCGCCGAATTCGGCTCGGGCCTCGGCGTCAAGGACATGGTGACCGGCGCGGTCGCGCTGGCCGAGTTCGCTTACGCCGTCGCCGACAAGTACCCGATCACCGTCGCGCTGCACACCGACCACTGCCCGAAGGACAAGCTGGACAAATACGTGCGGCCCCTGCTGAAGATCTCACAGCAACGGGTGGCAGAGGGAAAGAACCCGCTGTTCCAGTCGCATATGTGGGATGGCTCGGCGATCCCGATCGACGAGAACCTCGCGATCGCGACGGAGTTGCTGAAGGAAGCGGCCGCGGCGAAGATCATCCTCGAGATCGAGATCGGCGTCGTCGGGGGTGAAGAAGACGGCGTCGTGGGCGAGATGAACGAGAAGCTCTACACCACGCCGGAGGATTTCGAGAAGACGATCGACGCCTTGGGCGCCGGCGAGCACGGCAGGTATCTGCTGGCCGCCACGTTCGGCAATGTGCACGGCGTCTACAAGCCCGGCAACGTCAAGCTGCGACCGGAGATTCTGGCCGAGGGGCAGAAGGTGGCCGCCGAAAAGCTTGGGCTCCCAGATGGAAGCAAGCCGTTTGATTTCGTGTTCCACGGCGGCTCGGGTTCGGAGAAGTCGGAGATCGAGGAGGCGCTGAAGTACGGCGTCGTGAAGATGAACGTCGACACCGACACGCAGTACGCATTCACGCGCCCGCTCGCCGGGCACATGTTCACCAACTACGACGGCGTTCTGAAGATCGACGGCGAGGTCGGCGACAAGAAGGCATACGACCCACGCAGCTACTTGAAGAAGGCCGAGGCCAACATGAGCCGGCGCGTCGTCGAGGCCTGCAACGACCTGCACTGCGCGGGCCGCTCGGTTTCCGCAGGCTAGCTACCCGGCGCCTGGCAGATCTTCCACTGCCCGTCGGTGTGCTGCAGGTCGAAGCTGCGGGTCGAGCGCGTCTGCGGGGCGTAGGCCATGAACGAGGTGACGTTGGCCTCGGCATGGTCGCCGTTCACGATCACCTGCTCGATGCTGGCGACGACCGGATATTGCCCGGCCGCCGCCACCCGCGCGTGGGTGTCCGCCCACGCCCTGTCGTCGTAGTTGACGTAGTTGTCGCGGGTCGTCCCGCAGGTGATGCCGCGCAGCGCGGCGAGGTCGCCCTTCTGCACCGCGACGTCGAAGTCCTGGATCGTGAGGCGGACCATGTCCTCCTGCGACATCGGGGGCGCGGCCTTCTGCGTCAGCCATACCGTGCCCATGATCGCCACGGCTGCCAGCGCCGCGATCACCAGGATCAGCGCGAGCACCCAGCCCCAGCTGCGGTATCTGTACATCGCAGTCCGGCCCGCGCCCGGCCGCGGCCGGATCGCCTGCGGCGTCGCCGAACGCAACGGGCCCGCCAGGGCGGCGTTGGGTTCGGTGGGCGCCGAAAAGACCTCGGTGGCGGGTTCGGGTGGGGTGTCCATGATCTCGGTGGAGCCCGCGTCAAAGTTGGACGGCGCGGTGTAACGCCGCTGGTTGGGCGCGACGTCGACGCGCGGCGGCGACGGCTTCGAAAACACCTCGGTGGGCTCGCTGTCGCTGACGGCCAGCTCCTCGGTCTCGGCCTCCTCCCCGGTGGGCTCAGGCTCCGTGTTCTCCGCGGATTCCGCCGGCTCCGCGGGCTTGCCATCGGTCACCGGGTCCGCGCTCGACGCCTCCTCGACCGGTGCCTTGGCCGCCCCACTGGCGTCATGGTCGGTGGCGTCATGGTCGGTGGCGTCGTGGTCGGTGGCGTCATGGTCGGGCCCCGATGGCTTCGACATACGTGCTGGTGTCCTCTGGTCGCGACGACGATTCACAAGATGAGCTCTGGCGGAAGCTTATCCACTTCTCGGCGCTGAGCCCTGCCACGGCACAATAGGCGCATGACACCGATCGGCGACCTGCTGGGACCCGACCCGATCCGGCTGCCCGGCGACGACGCTGCCGAGGCAGAACTGAGGGCCAATGAGAACCCCGCCATCGTGGCCGCCGCCCATCCCGCCGCGTCGGCGGCCTGGGCTCAGCTGGCCGAGGACGCACTGGGCGACGACAAGGCGATCACGGCCTACGCATACGCGCGCACCGGCTACCACCGTGGGCTCGACAAGCTGCGACGCAACGGGTGGAAGGGCTTCGGGCCGGTGCCCTACGACCACGAGCCCAACCGGGGCTTTCTGCGGTGCGTGGCCGCGCTCGCCCGGGCGGCCGACATGATCGGCGAGACCGGCGAATACAACCGCTGCCTGGATCTGCTCGACGACTGCGACCCGACGGCCCGCGCCCAGCTGGGGTTGACCTAGCCGGTCACCAGTCGGCCTCACCCTGGCAGTCGTTGGCGTTCTCCGGGCGCTCGACCTGAACGGTCGCATGGTCCAGTCCCCTGGCGGCGAGCACGGCGCGGGCGTCCTCGAGCACGCGGGCGGAGTCGGCGCAGCTGGTGAGGTGCGCGGTCGCCACATCCTTGCCCGGAACCAGCGTCCACACGTGCAGGTCGTGCACGTCGGTGACCCCCTCGACCGCGCACAACGCCGACCGCAGCTCGTCGACGTCGATGTGCGTGGGTGACGACTCGGACAGGATCCGCGCCGCGACGCGGGCCAGGGAGACCGCCCGGGGCAGCACCCACAGCGCCACCAGCACCGCGACGACGACGTCGGCGTACGGCCAGTGCGTCGTCACGGTCACCACGCCCGCGATCAGCACCCCGATGCTGCCGACGGTGTCGGCGACCACCTCCATGTAGGCACCCTTGACGGCGAGGCTCTGTTGGGACTGCGACCGCAGCAACAGAACCACGACCGCGTTGGCGACCAGCCCGGCCAGCGCGACCACGATCATCGGCACGCCGGGGATCTCGGGTGCGTTGCCGAGCCGCTCGAAGGCCTCGTGGAGGATGAACACGGTCACCCCGAGCAGCAGCAGCGCGTTGCCGCCCGCCGTGAACACCTCGGCACGGTGCCAGCCGTAGGTGCGGGCGGCCGACGTGCTGCCCCGGCGCGCCAGCATCACCGCGGTCAGACCCATGAACAACGCAACCAGGTCGGTCAACATGTGGCCGGCGTCGGCCAACAGCGCGATCGAGTTGATCAGCAGTGCGGTCGCCAGTTCGATGGCGAAGAAACCGGTCAGCACCACCGCGGCGACGACCATGCGGGACGCGCGTGCGTCGGCCTGGCCGTGGTCATGACCGGCACCCATACCGGCAATCTATGCGTGAGGACGCATATATGGCAAGGGGCCGAAGGTCACGTCCACACGGACCAGAAGCGGGTGAGCTGGCTGCCCCACCCCACCAGTTCGCTCGAGACCCCGGCCAGGTGGAAGAACCAGAAGACGATCGAGAAGAACCAGTGGTTCAGTGGCGGGGCGATCAGCACGACGAGCAGGATCAGGAAGCCGAACTGCTTGGCGGGCTCGAGCGCCCGCTGGGTCTCCGGGCTCAGGTGCGGCTCGAGGGCCCCGTAGCCGTCCAGGCCGGGAATCGGCAGCAGGTTCAGCACCACCGCGGTCACCTGCAGGAAGCCCAGGAACGTGACGCCGGCCCAGAACACCGCGTGGGCCGGGTCGTAAAGCACGCGCACCAGCGCCAGCAACACCACCGCCAACACGATGTTGGCGACCGCGCCGGCGAGCGCCACGATGGTGCGCCGCCGCGGCGTCATCCACGACGTGCGCACATATACCGCGCCGCCCGGCAACCCGATCCCGCCGAGTGCGATGAACACCAGCGGCAACCCGATCGACAGCAGCGGGCTGGAGTAGCGCAGCGGGTTGAGCGTGAGGTAGCCGCGCATCGCCACGTCGTGGTCACCGTACCGCCACGCCGTGTAGGCGTGCCCGAACTCGTGCAGGCACAACGACACCAGCCAGCCGGCGATGACAAACACGAATACCCCGACGTATGCCAGCGGAGTCGTGGAAGCGCCGGCCAGCCAGGCCAGCACCCCGCCGACGGCGGTGATCGCGACGATGGCCAGGAAGACGGGGCTGGGGCGCACCGAGGACTGGCGCAACGGCCGGATACTCACACCACGAAACTACCGGCTCGGACCGCGGTCCGGCTGGCCGCCGCGCTCGCACGCCGCGCCGGGTCGGCTTCGCCCCTGCCAGTCGCAGCCCGTCAGCTCCGCGGACAGCTCCCACAGCCGACGGGCCATCACCGGATCGCGGGCCTTGCGGCGTGTTCTGGTGGGCTTGGGCCTGCCCCACTGACTGAAGCGCGGCGCGAGACAGGTTCCGCTCGGCAGGTCCCTCGTCACTGCCAGGATGCTGCCCCGGGCTGCCCTCGGCGGGCTCTGGATGAGGTAGCCCAGCAGCCGCCTATGCTCACCCATCCAGTGAAGCCAACCGGTGCAGTCCCTGGTGATGTCGGTGTTCGCCCCACCCGGATCTGCCACGTACGCGCGGACGCCCCGCCTGGCCAACTCCTCGACGAAGAGCATGGTTGCCAGCTTGGATTCGGCGTATGCCGCCCACTTCGAGTACTCGCGGCTGCGCCAGTTCAGGTCGTCGAGGTGGATGCGGCCGAAGGCGTACACCGCACTGCCCACCGAGATCACCCGGTCCTTGATCTTGTCACCGAGCAGGCACGTCAACGCGAAGTGGCCGAGGTGGTTGGTGCCGATGTGCGCCTCGAAGCCGTCAGCGGTACGAGTGAGCGGCAAACCCAACACGCCGGCGTTGTTCACCAGCACGTCAACCGTTTCGACCGACTCGGCGAACGTGCGCACACTGGCCAGGTCGGCCAGATCGAAGTGACCCACGTCGACGTCGCCTGTCATCTCGGCGGCCGCCCGCTCGGCCTTCGGGAGGTTCCGGCAGGCAATCAGCACGCTGTGACCGGCGGTGGCCAGCGCCGCGGCGGTCGCGTTGCCGACGCCGCTGTTGCCGCCGGTGACGATGATCCGCACGTTGATCTCTATCCGTTGACCGGGCCGGGTCGCCCCGGGGGGCTCATCCTTCGCGGTGCCGTCGGCCGTGCGCGCGAGAACGCGGTAATCGTTGCGATCATGTAATCCGAACGTCGGCGTCACCGCGCCAGCAGCCACCCCTGGATGTGTCGATAGAACGTCGACCGGACCACCCGGCGCGGTGCGGTGACGCCGTCGCGCTCGACGAGCGCGCCAGTCGTGCCCAGCTGCGCCGCCCGGCCCACCACCCACCTGCGGGGCCGGCCCCCAGGCGTCAGCACCGCCGCGCGGAGGCCGGGATGCTCGCCGGTGGGCTGCACCCGCACCGCCGCCACGTCGCCGTGGAACAGGGTGGTGTCGTCGACGACTGCTTCGCCGTGCAGCGGGCCGCCGGCGCCGCGCCACGTCGCCGAGCCCGCGATCGCCGCGCCGGAGTCGTCGCGGATCAGCGGAACCCGCCGCGCCGTGCCCGCCCGTGCCCGGCGCGCCGCGCGCCCGCCGGTCGTCAGCCGGTAGGCCCGGGTGGCGGGCGAGCGCCGCCGCGACACGAAACCGACTTCCACGTCGAGCCTTTCGAGGCGCAGCAACCGGGTGAGCACCGCGGCCAGGTCACGGTCGTCCCCGACCACCACCAGCCGTCGCCATCGGCCCGCGGCGTCGTCGATGTCGACGGTGCCGCCGACATGCTGGACCGCGAGGCCTTTCAGCGGCCGGGGGACGACGCGGTCGCCGAACACAAGCACGGCGACATCGGTGGCGGTCAACGAAACTCCTGGGCAAACCTCGGATAGGGTAGGTCACCGGCTGCACAGAATAAGCGGGAGATACGCCATGCCGGCAATCGTCCTCATCGGCGCCCAGTGGGGCGACGAAGGCAAGGGCAAGGCCACCGATCTACTCGGTGGCCGCGTGCAGTGGGTGGTGCGGTATCAGGGCGGCAACAATGCCGGCCACACCGTCGTGCTGCCGTCGAGCGAGAACTTCGCCTTGCACCTGATCCCGTCGGGCATCCTCACGCCCGGTGTCACCAACGTCATCGGCAACGGCGTGGTCGTCGACCCGGGTGTGTTACTCGACGAGCTCAGCAGCCTCGAAGCGCGCGATGTCGACACGTCGAGGCTGGTCATCTCCGCCGACGCCCACCTGCTGATGCCCTACCACGTCGCGATCGACAAGGTCACCGAGCGCTACATGGGGTCGAAGAAGATCGGCACCACCGGCCGGGGCATCGGCCCGTGCTACCAAGACAAGATCGCCCGCATCGGGATCCGCGTCGCCGACGTCCGCGACCCCGCGCTGCTGGCCCAAAAGGTCGAGGCTGCGCTGGACTTCAAGAACCAGGTTCTGGTCAAGATCTACAACCGCAAGGCGCTGGACGCCAGGCAGGTGGTCGACACGCTGCTGAGCCAGGCGGAAGGTTTCTCGCACCGGATCGCCGACACCCGGCTGCTGCTCAACCAAGCGCTGGACCGTCGGGAGACGGTGCTGCTCGAGGGTTCGCAGGGCACGCTGCTCGACGTCGACCACGGCACCTACCCGTATGTGACGTCGTCCAACCCGACCGCCGGCGGCGCCGCGGTGGGCTCGGGCATCGGGCCGACGCGGTTTTCCACCGTGCTGGGAATCCTGAAGGCCTACACCACCCGGGTCGGTTCCGGCCCGTTCCCGACGGAACTGTTCGACGAGCACGGCGAATACCTGGCCAAGACCGGTGGCGAGATCGGGGTGACCACCGGCAGGCGGCGTCGCTGCGGCTGGTTCGACGCGGTCATCGCCCGCTACGCCACCCGGGTGAACGGGATCACCGACTACTTCTTGACCAAGCTCGACGTGCTGTCCAGCCTGCAGACCGTGCCGGTGTGCGTGGCGTACCGGATCGACGGCAAGCGCACGAACGAGATGCCGATGACGCAGACCGACTTCGCGCGTGCCGAACCGATCTACGAAGAGCTGCCGGGCTGGTGGGAAGACATCTCGGGCGCCCGCGAGTTCGACGACCTGCCCGCGAAGGCGCGCGACTACGTGCTGCGGCTGGAAGAGCTTGCCGGAGCGCATGTCTCGTGCATCGGCGTCGGGCCCGGCCGAGACCAGACCATCGTGCGCCGCGATATCGTGGCGGCCAGCCGGTGAGCAACGACTGCCCAGAAGCGCTGGACCCCGATTACCGCAGGCACGGTGGCTTTCCCGATTACGACGTCGCCGAACCGGCGCCCGGCTTTCACAGGTTCGTCGCCGCGATGCGGCGGCTGCAGGACCTTGCGGTGTCGGCCGCGCCCGGGGACGACGTCTGGGAAAAAGCCGCGCAGCGCGTCGAGGATCTCGTCGACCTGCTTGACCCGTACGAGGCGCCGGAAGGTGTCGCACCGGCCGGCCGCGCGCCGACGATGCCCGGCATGGGCAGCCTGCTGATTCCGCCGTGGATGTTGACCGAGTTCACGCCAAGAGGTGTTGCGATGAAGGGCCACTTCAGTCGCTACCACGTCGGGGGCAACCACGCGGTCCACGGAGGGGTGCTGCCGCTGTTGTTCGACCACGTCTTCGGGATGGTTGTGCATGCCGCCGGCCGGCCGATCAGCCGCACCGCTTTTCTCCACGTGGACTACCGGAAGGTCACGCCGATCAACGCGCCCCTGACCATCCGCGGCCGCGTCGACTCCGCCGAAGGACGCAAGGTGTTCGTGTCCGGGGAGCTGGTCGACGGTGAGGGTACGGTGCTCGCCGAAGCGAACGGCCTGATGGTGCGGCTCCTCCCCGGACAGCCCTGAACGGTTGACCGCGACACTAAACCCCTGCGACGACACGCCGAATTACGCCGCAGCAGGTTGAGTCTCGGCGCAGGTGGGACCATGACGCCGTGACCGCACCCACTCAACCCACCTTCCGCCAACTCAGCACGCCGCGCGCGGCTGCGCTGGCCGGGGTGGTGTTCGCGCTGTTGTTCGGCGCCACCATCATCCTGATCCGCGCGCGAATGCCTGAAGGCGTGAAGGACACCGGTGAGTGGCTGCGAACCAACCACACCGGCATCACCACCGCGACGGTGCTGATGCCGTTCGCCGGCATCGCGTTCTTGTGGTTCATCGGCGTGGTCCGCGACGGGTTCGGCCGGTATGAGGACCGTTTCTTCGCGACGGTTTTCATGGGCAGCGGCCTGCTGTTCTTGGCGATGATGTTCGTTTCGACGGCGGTGTCGGCCGGCCTGGTCGCCATCGCCGCCGGCGTAACCGACCCCGCCGCTCACATCGAGGTGGTCGACTTCGGCAAGATGGTCGTGCTGTCAACCTCCAAGACCTACGCGATCCGGATGGCGGCGGTGTTCATGATCTCGCTGGCGACGATCTGGCTGCGGACCGGGTTGATGCCGCGCTGGCTCGTTGCGCTCAGTTACGTTGCCGCGCTTGCCATTTTGATCGTCAGTGACCTGAGCATGTGGGTGACGCTGGCCTTCCCGGTCTGGGTCCTGGTAGTCAGCGCCCTGATACTGGCGCGCTCCGGGCTGTTCGAGCACGTACGCGCCGGCCACGTGTGACGAACCCGCGATCGGAGGTTCCTCCGCAACGCACCTCAGCAACTCTGCAGGTGCTACACCGACGTCCTACTTGGCTGACCGGCGGATCTGGCAGGCTGAGTCTGTGACGGAAGAAACGCAGACGCCGGAGGATTCGCCAAAGTCTGAGGCGCCGTTCACCGTGATGCTGCTGGGCGCCAGTGAGCTGAGCCGCGAACTGGTCACCGCGTTCCAGCGGCTGG